>DAOTUR010000310.1:0-12523 GCA_034436915.1 Anaerolineae bacterium | reverse complement strand
ATAACAAACGCCCGTCCACCAATGGCACCCCATGAGATCATGACGATTGGAATCGCCAAAAATAACAGTACGGCCCACAGGATAGCCCAACGCCGCCGCCCCTGGCCTGCTGCCGTGCGGCGGATGGCCTGTCCGCGTGCGACAATATAGAGGAGGGGCAAAAGCAAAACGGCTGTTGTGGCCGCGATGGCAACAGGTCGCGCATTCGGGGCATAACCCATCAGAAGCCCATTCAGCAGGGTTTGCAGAGTCATCAATCGATCTCTCTTTCCAGATCAGCCTCAAAATCTCGCAGGGGCATTCGTAGTGAAGGAGTCACTTCGGTGTTGAGCGCTATCTGTTCTATCGCGTGCTGAGGTTCATCACGGGCCTGCGCCACATCCAGTTCCAGATACTTCTGGGTGGGTTCCTCGAGTTCTTGATTCAGTTCTGCGACCCGCTCCACGCCCAACTCGCGTTCCCAGATCTGTTCCATCGCCTCACGGCCCGCCTCATGCAGTGCATGAATCTGCTTGTCATAGACTTTGTAGCCTTCGCGATCCTGCTCAAAGCCGGGCACCGTCGCCGCAAGCACCACATGGCTGTGCAGATAAGACTGGCTCAACTGGGTTTCGTCTTTCAGCTGCCCATCAGGGCGCGTGTCGGAGGGTTCAGCTTCATGAACAACATACGCATATTCGGCTGTTGGCAAATCCATGCGCTCGAACCAGTTTTCGACAGTGGCTTCCGTAAGTTCCCGCATCACATCGGCACGCCGCTCTTCGGGGATGGCCTCCATCATGTGGACTTCCGGCGCAATCACCAGCAACCGTGCGCCAACGTTCTGCTTGAGATGTGTCGTTGCCAGATCCAGAACGTTATCGAGAATGTCCCGGTACTCATGGCCGAGGCCGCGATCTGTCCAGCGTTCGAGACGCTGGCCGTGTTCATCGAACTGATGAACATGCTCCGCACCGTCCTTATCGTTTCTATATTGAACATAGCGCAGAAGTCCGCGTAATTTTTCCCGCTGGTTGGCATAGGCGAATTTGACGTTGGTGATGATGGCACGACGGTGCATGATTACGGCCCCGCTTTACCTGATTTGGGTTTGTCATTCTTCGCGGCATTCTTCTTGCCGAGATACTGCTCCAACTGCGCGATGATCTGGTTTTGATCGTCCAGAAACTTGGCCAGAAACCGTTTACTTGCCTCAGTCGCGTGGTCCATCTGCACATCCGGCGTGGGCGGCTCGACATCCGCATCTTCAGGCGTGAGTTCATCCAGAATGGTGAAAATGCCCCGCGCCGTGAGCATCTGGGTTTGCAGCGTGCTCCACAGGCTGGTCGCTTCCAGGCGATCCATGCGCTGACCCATGCGATTGTTGAAGTAGCGACGGCTGCCGAGCGTGTCGCCCGTTTCATCGATATACGAGCGAATACAGGTGCGAATGAAATCGTTGATGTTGCGAAACTTGCCATGCATCATGGCTTGTTCGGCCAGCAGCCAGAGTTCAGAGGAAAGACGGATCGTTTTTTGCACATTTTGAGGCGGCGCGGACATAGACTCTCCAAGCTGGCAAGCGATCATTGAATGAAATGGTCGTTTCCGGGTTCGATCAAGAGCAATTTTGCTGTTATGTCGAAACCAGAGGCTCAAACCAATCACGTCCAAAGCAGTGTAGTCAATGGCACATACAGACAAAAGACGGCAATTATGGGTTTAAGTCCATATCTGAGGCATTTTTGCATGGCATAAACGCTGAAGTCATTTCTGCAACAGGGGCCAAGCCTGTGGCAGCACTTTTGCAATCAGAATCAAAATCTGTAGGCGTTTCTGCTCGTTGGTCTCAATGGCTGAAGTCATATCTGCACCAGCGGCAAAGCGTGTGGCATCGCTTTTGCAAGCAGAACCAAAATCTGTCGGCGTTTTTGCACTTTGGTCACAACGGCTGAAGTCATTTCTGCAACAGAGACAAAGCACAGGGCATCACTTTTGCAATATGAAGTAGAATTTGTAGGCGTTTCTGCATTGTGATAAGATATTTAGAGGCATTTCTGCATTTTAACGTAAGATCGTATTGTTTTTACGACGCGATTTTACATCTTTTTGTCTTATTTTCATTGTCAAGTGATGTAAATCTGCTATCAAATCATGGGCTGACACCAACGCTGAACCGTGTTGCAGCACCTCTCAGCGCAAAGCTCAAGGCGCAGCAGCCCGAAAAGACCCCAACGCTGAACCGTGCTCCAGCACGTCCTCGCGCAACGCGCAAACCGCGGCGTTTAGCCGCGCTACTTTGGGCAGCCGATGAAATGGTCTTTTAAGGAGACATTCTCACGCCTCGCATCCTGGTCACACCGTTGGATTGCGGCTGCCCAAAGTCGAGGCCGCTGCGCGACCTATGTGGTGGGGCTCTATGCCCACCATCGCGCGTTCCGCGCCTGAGGGTGACTGCTCTCCTAACGATGCTCGGATCCGGACGTTTCTGTCTCCTGAAGAGATCTCCTTCATTGCATAATGGCTCGTGAATTTCATCGGTTGGTGAGGACCCTTAGCCGCGCGTCTCTTGAGGACCTGGCGCAGACTGTCCCCCAACCGATGCACGGTGCCGCAGGGTCATAAAGATGTTGCGCCATGAGCGCCCCAAGTAGCAGACACCTGGCACATGTTCACGCGTTTCTCTCGCATCAGCCGATTGAGGAGGTGTTCAATGAGCTTTTTTGTTGGCATTGATTGGGCCGATACCAAACATGATATCTGTGTTCTCAACGCGCAGGGCCAGATCATCACCGAATTTATCATTCCGGATGATCCATCGGGCTATCAGCGATTTCAGACCTATCTGCAAACATTGCCGAGTGTCAAACTTCTGATTGAACGTCCTAACGGCCGTTTGGTTGATTTCTTACTCCAGAATCGGTGGTCGGTTTACGTTGTGCCCCCCAGTGTCAGCGCCGCCTCTCGCCCTCGGCGGTCGAAAACCGACCGTGCCGATGCCTATTTGCTTGCGACACTGCTCAAAAATAATCACCCCGACTGTCGCCCGATCCTGCGCTCCTCAGACCTCTGTGACCAGCTGAAGCAGGTTGTCAGTGCCCATGATCGACTGCACCGTGAACTTCAGCGACTCGCTCTCCAACTGCGCTATCAATTGAAGCAGTACTACCCCGCTATCCTGAAGGTGTTTCGCAAACCCCAGCAGCCGCTGACCTATGCCTTTCTCAAGGCGTTTCCTGATCCTCAGATTTTCAATCAGCTGCCATTTGCTGACTTTCAGGCCTTTTTTGTGACCCAGCGCTATCGCTATTCTGAACGGCTCGAGTCCCATTGGAAGATCTTTCAGCAAGAGGCCACTTTGAACCGTCCCACAAAGGGCTACCAACTTGCCACCACAGCCACCATCACTCTGATGACACTCATCGATCAGCAGCTGCGTCAGCTCAAGCGCGAGATGGGCCTCATGTTACAGCAGCATCCTGACGCAGCCTGGTGGCAAGGTTTTCCCGCCGTCGGAAGCCTCAATGCGGCACGCTTATTGGCCTATGTCGGTGACAACCGAACCGTGTTTGCTGATACGGACACACTGCGCGCCAGAGCGGGAACCGTGCCGATTACGCGGCGCAGTGGCAAACGGATCGCCGTGCATTTTCGGCGTGACTGTTCGCATCCGTTACGCAAAGCGTTTTATGACCTGGCAATGAACAGCAAAAAGCAGTCTGCGTGGGCCAAGAGCTATTTTCAGGCCCAAATCGCCCGCGGTCACACGCGTCCTCGCGCCAACCGTGCGTTAGCCAATCGCTGGGTGGGTATCGTCTGGAAGTTGTGGCACACCGGAGCAATGTATGACGAAACCGTGCATCAAGCCAATCGCCAGAAGGGATGTGCTCAGCAATTAGCCAGCTAGTTCTAACCATAAATTCGTTTTGAGGAGCGGCACTGACATAAGGAGGTGTCGTTGCTTTCGATTCCACAGAATCTGGAAATTAATATGGGAATCGCTGGATAAGACGTTGTGTGAAGAAAATACACTGTTTGATATGACACTCTCACATCAATGGATGTGGCAGATGTTTCGCCTGTCACGAAGGATTGAAGGTTCCTCAACAGATACGAGAAGAGGAGACTCAACGCGTGATGTCTCCTCCATATCACCTTAATACAACACTCTGGCACCTCCATCCAGCAGATCATCGTTGAGCAGAAACCAATCGCCCTGCACAGCAGGTTCAAGCTGCCAGGTCGTCTCCAGGAGTGAGCCTGACTCGCTCAACCGATGACGCTCACCAATGATAAAGTAGTCTCCCGTGTGTCCGGTCTGCGTCTCAATGATCTTGATCCCATCCCCAATTGTGCGGGCCAGCTGATGGGCGTGCGAGAGACCACCTTCGAGGCCATGACTGCGCAGAGTGATCGACTGGACATGCCCTGCGGGATCTTTGCGCCGCATCAGTTCAAACGTCGTTACGCTCTCAGCCTGGTCGGTATTATCGACCGACTGCAACCGCATCTCGAGCTTACGTTCCCCGTAATAGGCGATACTGACTTCATCCCGACGATCCGACTCAAGCTCACCAAAATCCGTAATCTTTTGCCCTTGCACAGAGCAGCTTGCCAGCACCGCCTGCTGCCCCAGACTGCGATTGAGAATCCGAAGTGTCGCGCGATTGGCCCCAATATCTTTCAGAAACAATTCAGCGCTGCCCTGGCTAAAGGACGACTCCCCAATCGATACGTCTCGTCCGCCAATCCGGTTCTGACTGTCATCGCGGTAGGAGACGCTGACCTCATGCTCCTGATTGGGGCCGACGGTTACAGGTGCATCAAGCTGCCATAAGGTGAAATTGCTTGTCTCACTGATCGTGCGCGGATGGTAGGTCACGGTCACATGATTGGCAAAATCGTCCCGGCCCGCATACTCGTAGGTCAAATCCGTCATCGTATCGTTGAACGTGGCCTGCGAGACAATACTGAGAATGCTGTGATGCCGACTCCAGAACATCGCGGCGCCCTCCCGGTTGAAGAAGAACCGTCCGCGCTCTGCGGCCACGACATCCTTCATGGCCCGATAGGCATTGAAGGGATCAGGTTTTTCATCCTGCGTCCCACGTCGCACCCAATTATCGGCGGCAAAGGCCAGGGTTGTTTTACCTGTCTCCAATGTTCGATCAATCGCCCGATCTGGCAGGAGGGCATTGCTGTCCAATTCACAGTGCCCGGTCACATCAAGCAGAGTTGTCTGCGTGAGGGGCGTAGGCAGAGGAACTTGATCCAACAGTGTCTCCATCAGCTCGTTTGTTCTCTTATTTTCTTGCAGCGCAATCTGTGTAAGAGCATCTTCGAAAAAGCGCATCGCCCCCGCGCAGACAATCTCGACTGTGCGTTCACCATACACATTGGTCTTGGGGGAAAGGCTCTCGATCCAACCTGTCCAGTGCGTGCGGCGCGTCGTGCCATCCCAGGATTGCAGCACCACCGGGCGCTGCGGCACCAGCGTGCCATACAATGGGCTGCTCACGTACTCTGGCGAGAAGAGGCGATCCGCATTCGACACAACAATCGTCATCCGCGAGTCATCTGCATCCAATTGATAGGTCTTGTGGATGCCGACGAACCAATCCAGATTCATGACATGGGCGGTGATGTTGTCGTAGCGACTCGTTGCCTGGCCCGCATTATAAGCAGGCAGCGTTGTACTCTGCACCAGCATGAAGCCTGTCGCCTGGAACGTCACATCAGTGGCATCAGTATCCTTGACGATCTCAACCACCAGATAGGTCGCGCTGACGCCAGTGGTGAACGCCACCGCCTGCACCTGCCAATCCGCTGTGAGCACAAAAGCGCTGCTCGTCACCAGCGTGGTCCCAGCCTGATCCTTCACGCGCAGACGGAAGTTCACTCCGCTGTAGGTACTCAAGCCACGTACACGCACCGAAAAGCGGTAGGCGGTACTCGCTGTGACCTGAATATTCAAAACAGCATCCGCAGGGCGAGCCGCTGCCACACCTGCATTGGTCTGCCCAACGATGAGGCCGTTGGTTGTGCCTGTCCCCGTCGTGACTTGCAGCGCATACAGGCCGTACTCGGACTCCTGCATGACGCGGGCCACACTGGTGGCGACATCCGTGCGCCAATCCAACTGCATGTAGCGCAGCGGCTGCGGGAACAGATTGAGCGCATCGCCGGGTTGGGCATCCCAGCAGATTACGCCGTTGCGATTCCAATCGATGCCCAGACGCCATGTTGTTGTCATGTTATCGTCCTCCATTCTTAAAGCTGATAGCCTCAGCATTTGACTCAGGTCGATTGTGCTGTGCCCGAACATCTGTCGGGTCAGGCTTGCATTGGCATGTCTTACTGGCTAATTGTGCCTGTAATTGTCCAATGCGTGTTTCTGCATTCTGCAAAGCTTGTGCTTTGAGAGCCAGCTCAACTTCTAGCAGTAGAGCACGACCCTGAAGTGCTAGTTTCTCAACTGTGAGTTGCATCACCAGTTCTTTCAGCGATAGTTCGACAGTATGAACTTCTGCAAGAAAGGCATCCACAACACCCTGTACAGGTCCAATATCCGGGGCAGTACTCTCGCCCCCACCCAAATCATTTGCCATAAAATCTCCTCTCTTACATATCCTCTATATCGTCAATCGGTGGATAGATTTGAAAAAATAAATCGCAAAGCTGACGCGCCGCTGGATAAAGCTCACTGTCAAATTCATCGGCAATCCCTATACTTCGTCCCTGTGCATATGAGAGGCGCAGGCTAGTAAAGATCGTCGTGAGCATGTCAATAGGTATCGCTGAAGCTTCAATATCCCATAAAGGAGCAGCCTTAAAGAGAGTCTTGATTATCTCACCACTCTTGCCATAGCCGACTTGTTCAGCAATGGCCGTAAGAAAGATGATGATGATGGAATAGATCCATCCTTTGCCAGTCCACTTATTATTCTCGTTAATTAAAATTGTTCCTGTGAAAGGAAAAGGCTCAATGCTACACCTGTCATCAAACGACAATAAAGCCAAAAGCTCTGCTAATCCACGCAGGTGAATTGGCTCCTCTCCTCGTTGCACAAGAGCTAATTTTGTATCATTGAAAACCTCGATAACAGCTTCGGCGAAGTGAGTAAATTGTGCTTCATTAAAGTCTGCCAGAGAAAAGTAGGAAAAATGCTCATTCCTACTGGCTCTTTTAATACTTTGCGCTAAATCAGCATCGTTTTTCGTTTCCATTTTCGTTGCTACAACATCTAAAAGAAGCATAAAAGTCCCAGAGTTTGGCATCCAACTAAGATACCGTTTTTCATCTCTTCTGATTCTCAATGTTGATCCCATTTTATTTTCTCCTTAGCGAGGTGGAATCCAGATAACGCCTGCAAAACGCAACGTTATATTTTCGTCGAAATATTTGTAAATCTCCTTAACATCACTAATTCTACCTGCATCAAGAAACTCTGTTACATCAATAACCAGAAAATCCATGCCCTGTTTATTTGCGTGATCGACTAAAGACGCCTTGAATTCAGCTATGCTGAATCCTTCATGATCTACAGCTGTCATAAAGTCGTATGATTGGTTTGGAAGTACAGTATTTATAAAATCAACATCTCCGTATTGCCTTTGAAACCCTCTGATAATTTCGCCAGTATCAGGATCTTTGAAAGGACGGATATTCACAAATTCGTCACTTCCTTTAGGACGGCGGAGAGTAATGCCTAATTGATCTTCTAAGCGGACTGCTGTTCGCCCTTCATGTACTTTCTCTACAGTTCTATTCCCAAATTTATCTAACTCCCAGGCCAAATCTTCAGCCCGTGCTTCTGTACCTGGTGGTAGACCTGTCATCTTTAATACAAGATCGTCTGCATCGCTAAGCTCATCTAGAGCTTTTATTCCATTATCATAAGCTCCAGCATAAGCTGGCTGAAGAGCTTCTGTTCCAAGCCCTCTTTCGGCAGCTTCAAAAAATTCATCTGTATATTTTGCCCCCTTCTCAATCATTTCATCAGTGAGTTCGCCAGCAACTCTCCAAGCACCTCGGGCCATGTCCATTAACTCATCCGCTTTTGATGCAATCTTTGCAGCGACCCCTGGAATCAGTGGAATTATCGATATTAAAAATGGGATAGGATCTCGCGTTTCAAGCGATTGTGAGAGTGAGACCATCCAATCAATGGGTTCAAAAACTAATCCTAGAACTCCACCCATAAGCAAAGTCATAGTTTGCATATTATCGCTAATGCCTTCTTTGCTTAAACGCTGCTGAGCATAGTATTGCTCAATAAAAGGCATCTTCTCTCGCCATGCCTCAAGCTCAGCATTGTGCTGGTCGAGAAAATCGCGATACTGCGAGAAATAGCTTACAATTGCAGTCTTTACCCCAGTTGTCGAAATGCCTAATACCTCATCAGGAATTCTCGTGCTTAAGGAAGTTTCTAAAGCAGAGAGATTAGCAATCTGACCTTTATAATCCCATGTTTGTAGCTCAACGCGGATTTCATCTACTCGTAGGGCACTAAGATAAACACCGGAGAGTTCTTCAAGAGAATATAAGCCTATTTGTCCGGGAAGCTGACCTTCATAGTCCAATTCGCCTGCATACTGTTTCTCAAGGATGTCATTCATCATTGTATTAGTAAATAAAGCTACATCTTGAGAAGTAAAATTTTCAGGGAGGCTTGCCTTAAACATTTCTATTAGAGCTTCTTCTGTAGGCTGCTCACCGTCAGCATATAGAGACGTATCTAATAGAACTTGAGCGGTATATTTCAGCAGTTCTTCATTAACCTGAGCTTGTGTATTGTTACTTTCTGGTCCTTCGCCATCATAGTACAATTGGTAACCAGTATTGATATACATAGCATCTTTTGTAATTTGATTAGGATCAAAGCTAGGTTTAAAAGGAACATCCTCACCCTTCTCTAAAGCATCTAAATAAACCAGTGCTTGTGATAAATCATAAACTCCCTGCTCATGCTGGGATTTGGGGTCTTCGCTAGTTTCAGCAAGATAATCCTGTGCTGAAATAATTAAGTTCGCCATATCCATAGTGGAAACATCGAGCATTTGCTCGCTGAACTCCCAACTATGCATAGGATTAGCTTTTCCCGGCAATCCCACATAATTGGGATGAGCAAGTTCGTATAGGGAAGCAAGATCAAATGGCACGTTTTCAAAAAATTTATATGGATCATCTGTTGCGTAGGGAATCCTTCCGGCAAATCCATATAAATCATTCGTTGACTTCTCTCGCCACAACCGCTCAGCCGCCTCAGGAGTGTAAGTAGCAGTGGATTGTCCATTTTGTATCCAAAAGTAATACCACGCGTCATTTTTGCTGTCCATGGCCCAGAGGCCAGGAATCGTTGAGAGTTTAACTTTTATAACAAGTTTACTAGCCTCAAGTTCGCTTGTGGACATGTTCTGTTCAGTCGACGCAAGACCCGCAGGGAAGTCTCCTAGAACGGCTGAACTCTCAGTAGGTAAGCACGTTCCAGCCAGAATACTTTCTGGAGAGCAGTACTGTGTCTCCAAGCCTGTATCAATGGTGTATTCATTGCGGCTGTCATTGTAAGAGACAACTTTTGAGCTGATATCCAGCTTCCTGATTTCATCCCAGTGAGGCCAATTTGATTTATCTGCCATCGTTTCAATCCTCAAGATTTACTGTGTCATCAATCAGCAAAAATATTCTTTGGTCTCGTAATAAAATTTTTCGCATCAACACTTGTCCAAAAACATATTTTCTCTGCAACAACAGCCTGTAAATGCCATTGCTCAGAAAAACAGAGGTGCGGCGAGACACCGCACCCTGTCTGCTGTCTCGCTTTAATCGAGATTAGACGGTGCCCCAGCTCGGCGCGGTGCCTGTCGCGGGCTTCAGCGACGCTTCAAACGTCACGGCAGCGCCTGTCGCCAGCGCAGGCTTGTAGCTCTCCACGTAGAAGTCGCCCGTAAACTTGGCGTCGCCTGTCGTCGGCGTGGTGTTGTTGCCCACCTGCACCTCCAGCGACACCTTCGCCCCGGTCGCAAACGCCCCATTGATGACAGTGTGCGTCCCGGTGTTGGTTGTGGTCGTCACGAAGCCCTTCAGTGTCACGGGCGCTTGAATCTGCCCATTGATGAAGTGCTGGGCCGGATCCCCAAACCCTGACACGTCATGCTGCTTATATGTCAGCCCCATATCGACGCTGGTGATGTCGCCGTTGGCGAAGGTGCGCACCGTGCCGCCGCTGTCCTGCATTTTGACAATGATGTGATCCCCTGCGAGTGCCATTGCGTGTTCTCCTTATTGATCCTGAATGATTTGAATAGGTCTGCTTAAAACCGAACCAGAATGACAGCCAGGGTGACGTTATTCCCCGCTGACCCCGTCCGCACCGCCCGATAGCGCACATAGCGCGGGATTGTCCCGCTGATGGCGATCTGTTCCGCCCCCAGTGCCGATCCATTCTTGGTGAAGGTCGCCACAGTGGTTTCTTCCCCGGCAAACGCGCCCGTCGTTGATCCCTGCACGGTGATCGCATAGGTATCGCTGGCAGCGGCCTGCAAAATATGTACGGCGGCAGATCCGCCTTTGGTGGTGGCTGCGCCATAATCGACGCTGGTACCGCTGGTGGTATTGGTGATAGTGACGGGTGCCGCGAGTGCTTGCCCCCATCCCCCGGCCTGGCCGCGCGGCGCAAACGACGCCGTGAACGGAATGACTTTGTTGATTTCCGGCATCGTCTTGTACTGTTCCTGGCGAATGGGCAGGCTGTAGCTGATATCCCCGACGGTGGGCATCGCATTCTGGCCCACCATCACCGAGACCACATCCTGCACAGTCACACCATTCAAGACTGGATGAGACCGCGCCACATCCGCGTTCATGAAGCCATTGTGCTCCACTTTGCTCTGCCGACGTCCCACGATGGATTTTTCAACCGCATCGCTAAACGCCGTCGCGTCGAGCATATTGCGAGCATCCGTGAAGGTGATGGCATTCATATCACCTGTCAGGTTGTAGCCCGAGACCAGCACTTGCACATGATCTCCTGCGAGAGCCATGCTGTGTCCTTTCTCTAAGGTTTGTTGTATTCGTAACGCCGCACTGTTCCGTGCAGCACGATAACATCAGCGGTGGCCGCAAACGCCCGGATCTGCGCGCTGCCCTGTAAGCCGTGTCCCAGCACGATATCAATGAGACCGCTTTCGGCTGGGATCGTGATTTCGATGTGATCATCCGGCGCTGTGGTTCCGCCCCACTCAACAGTCAGCTTGACCGCTGTATTGGAGGTGTTACCTGCCCGCAGAGTGATGACATCCCATTCGTTTGCCGCGACACTGCTCAAGGCTTGATGGATGAGCGTTCCAGGGCTGCTTGTTGCATCGACTTTAATGCCCCGCCCATACTGGCTGGCACTGAGAGCGCGAATGCGATAGTCCCGATCATCTCGTGTTTGTTGGTGCATACCTCCGCCTTCGTTGTCCCGTTCACATCCTTACCTTACAGGAGAGAGAAGCTCAAAAGGGAAACGTTTGTTCGTAAATTTGTTAGCTTTTTTGATCGATTTCGACAGGGTAAAACAGGCGTGGATCGTCAGGATCTGGCTGGATACGGCCCGCTTGCACGAGAGTATCGAGCGCATCTTTAACACGGGCAGGGGAGAGGCGGCAGGATTGACACACAGCCTTAAGAGAGGGGGAAAACCCGCTCACCTTAATGGCATGAACAAGGCAGTTATAGACCAGTTCTTCATCTGTAGGCAGTGGTTTGAGCGGACGGATGGAGCGGACTGTGTTATCGCGGCTGATATAGCCTCTGTCTTGAAGCCAGTTGAGATGATTAAAGACGGCTTTGAGGGGAATGTTGCAAGCAGAGGAGATCTCCCGCAGTGTGGGATGCAGCTGATCTTGTTCGCGGCAGTGAAGAATATAAGCATAGATGGTCTGTATGCGAAGAGCCTGTGACATGGTGTGATCCTGTGTTTGTATTTTGTAATCTCATACAGTCACAGCATAGCAGAAACGAACACATGAGCTATTTAAGAATCGTTCTTAGGTCGTTATAAAATTGTTTGCCTTTGGAGCATCAGTTGACTCATGTGTTCAAAGGACAAGTCCGAAGCCTCCACTCACGATCCTTCAGAACTTTTGTTTCATAGACCCTCTTTCAAAATTCAATCTCCAAACATTTCCCCTTGACACATCAGCGTTAAAGATGTCTGCACTCCCCCCTCTCCACCACACACTCTTTATTGCCGAATCATTCTGTTTTCGCCTGTGTGTTGATGTTGAACTTGGGGGGTGAGTGCCAGTGTCGCTTCGCTCCATGTCCTTCGGACGCCTCGGCTCTATGCCTCTGCTGCACTTCGTGCCTGTGGATAAAAAGCAAAAATAAAAAGAGTCTGCCCTCGTGGACACACTCTTGATGGATCGAATCACGTTATGTCTTCACGCGGCAAATTCCAAAAAAATGAAATCAAGTCAATCATCAGAGACAAAAAACTGACTCAACTCATCATACAAAGTCCCTCACAGGCCCCATAACGTCATATAGCAGCTCTCG
>DAOTUR010000309.1:0-1697 GCA_034436915.1 Anaerolineae bacterium | reverse complement strand
ACACTTTGGAACAGCCCCTTTAGCGGGCTTGTCCTTTACTCAGGCGGTGGCTTTAGCCTCCGATGACAGGACAAAATCGAGATTGACGACGGGATATTGGCTTAAGTTGGTGTACATGGAGTGCGATCCATCGCGCACCGACGATTCCTCACAAAGAGGTTAAATGAATGCTTGCTGACGAAGTTTGCACCTGCCTCAGCCTTGATGTAATGTCTTATTGGCTCCTGCGTAAGGGAGAAAACAATGTTCCTGGAGATAGAATCGTGAAAACCAAACTTTTACTGCTGATGCTGACTGCGGCTATCGTGATGCTTTTGACCGCCTCCGTCATGGCGCAGGATGCCCTGCCCACCTGGAAGGATTTGCCCGCTGGCGAATGGACGATGATCCCAGCGGGCGGCGAGACGATCTGCTCGGATGGGTCGCCCTATTCCTTTTTTGCACGCCCAGCGGATAGCCAGAGCGATAAACTTCTCATCCATTTCCAGGGCGGCGGCGCGTGCTGGTTTGGCCTGATTTGCGATCTGAAAAGCAACCCGTCCTATGATCCCACCGTTGATGCCAGCGACACCCCGGCCAATTATGATGGCATTTTCAATTTTCAGAACGAGGCCAATCCCTTTGGCGATTACAATATGGTCTTCGCGCCTTACTGCACAGGCGATGTGCATGTCGGCAACCAGGACACAACTTATGTCGTCAAAGATGGCAGCGCAAACCGCGATGTGCTGATCCATCATCGCGGCTATGCCAATGCCACCACCGTGCTCAACTGGACGTTTGACAATGTGAAAGACCCCTCCAGCGTATTTGTCACCGGGTGCAGTGCCGGATCGATTCCCACGCCGCTGTATACCCAGTTCGTGGCCGAAGCCTACCCGAAAGCCCGCATTGAAGAGTTGGGTGATTCGAGCGGTTCGTATCGTGCGCCCAGCCTGAGCAAACAGGTCTTTTCGCAGTGGGGGACACTGAGCATCCTGCCCAAGAACTACAGCGATGAAACGGTGGATACACTGACGTTTGAGGATTTCTACAGCTACACCGCCGCCGCCTTCCCGTCGATCTCGCTGGCGCAGTACAATTCCGCCAATGATGCGGTGCAGGTGGGCTTTTTGCAGCTCTCCGGCATCACAGGCACACCGCTCAAAGAACTGCAAGACGCCAATTTCGCCGATATTCTCGCCAGTGGGGACAAGGTGGATTTCCATACCTTCACAGCGGGCGGAAACGCGCACTGCATCACGCCGACGCCTGATTTCTACAACTATAGTGTCAACGGCATGTCATTCCGCGATTGGGTGGCCGCGCTTGCCGCTGGCGACGCGATTGAGACGGTGAGCTGCACCGACTGTGCAACGGCGGAGTTGCTGCACCCTGCCGCCATGACGACGGACGCGCCGGATATGGCCGCCACCGCCGAGGCGACACAGAAGCCGTAGGCGTTCGGTTAAGGATTCATGCTTGTTTGGGGGCGGACGAGGCGGGCCTCGTCCATGGACTTTGGCCCTTTTTTAGACCGAGACGGACGTTTCACCCGTTCAGATGCTTTTTTAGGGTGATTTTTTGCCATGTTGTCCAGTGTTACCGAGCAACTGGCATTAAAGTCAGCAGATGGAAGAAAAGGCTGATAGGTTTTGAGAGTCTTTTAGCTCAGATGTACGATGTGTCAGGGCCAATTCCATTTCCGCTGATCGAGC
>DAOTUR010000308.1:0-8287 GCA_034436915.1 Anaerolineae bacterium | reverse complement strand
GGCATCGCACAAACATCTCAAGACACTTCACCACTCTGACGGCTATACCTACCAGAAAGGACAAGGCGCTCTCCCTCCCCATGCCTAAAGGCAGGGGTCTCTCGCGCCGATTCGATGACAAATGCCCCTTATTTGAGAGGGGCATTTGTCATTTTTGGCATTATAGCCGTGATTTAAATGTAGGTTTGCGGATATACTACACATCCGAAAGAATAGGACAATTTTCCCAACCTCTTGAGGAGATCACACAATGAGTAGAATTGCGATTCATGGCTTCGGACGTATTGGACGTTCAGCACTCAAAGTTGCTTTGAGAAACAACCTGTTTACGCCTGTGTCCGTGTCCGATATCCGCGACATTCCCAGCTTCGCCGCCGTGTTTGCGGTGGACAGCAATTATGGTCGCTGGCCGGAAGAGGTCAAGGCGACTGAGACGGGCTTCAACATCGGCGGACGTGAGATTGCCTACTACAACACCGCCAAAGATCTGCCGAACTGGGGCGATCTGGGCATCGATCTGGTGATTGACTGTACCGGACGTGCCACCACCCGTGAAGGCGCACAAGCTCACATTGATAAAGGGGCCAAGAAAATCCTCGTCAGTGCGGCCTCCAAGAGCAAAGCCGACTGCGATGCCATGATCCTCGCGGGCATCAATCTGGGGGATTACAAGCCCGCTGAACATCACATCGTCAGCATGGCAAGCTGCACCACCAATGCCCTGGCCCCGGTGGTCAAGGTTCTGCGCGAAAACTTCGGCATTGAATCGGGTTTCTTCTCAACCGTTCACGCCTATACCAATACCCAGTCACTGACCGATCAGCCGATGAAGGATCGCCGCGATTCGTGGGCTGCTGCTGAAAATCTGATTCCGTCCTCCTCCGGTGCGGCCAAAGCGCTTTTGATGATCTGGGAAGACCTCAAGATGACGGGCAAAGCCTATCGCATCCCGGTGCGTACTGGCAGCATCGCGGAAATCAATGCCATTCTCAGTCGCCCCGCGACCAAAGAAGAGGTCAAGGAGGCCTTCTTGAAGGCGGCCCAAACCCCTGAAATGAAGGGCGTGATGGATGTTCTGACCGACGAATGGGCCTCATCGCGCATTGTCGGTGATCCGCATTCGTCGATCATTGATATACCGCTGATTGATGTGATTGGGGATCGTCTGGTCTCTGTCGCGGCGTGGTATGACAATGAAATGGGCTATGCCACCCGCCTCGCGGAAATGGCCGCCTTCCTGACCAAGTAATTTCGCAATAGATATCGTAGGGGCGCAGCATGCTGCGCCCTCAATCCCTAAATTGACCTGAGTTTTGGATAGCACGGCTTTTCACCCCTCACCTCCCGGCCTCCTCTCCCACAAGGGGCGAGGCGGGGAGTGCAAAAAGCCCCTCTACCACGCAGTGGGAGAGGGGTTGGGGTGAGGGTGAAGTGCAAAAATACACGCCCAAAAACCGACCAAGACTCAGGCTCAATATAATCCTCTAAAAATTTACGCCTCAATCACAGGCACATCCACCGTCACCAACTCAAGCTTTGTGCCATGCTCTTGCAGGCGTCCCGCAGGCCGTTTGAAATCATGCGGGAAGATGAGCAGCGCCTCCGCCTCCAATGCCCAGATTTGCCACTGACGTTTTGTCTCCAGCGTCCGCAGCGGCTCCACATCATAGGCCGTCATCCAGCCCAGACGCTCAAAATGCACCGAATAGGTCGCCAGATCGCACACGAAGGCCGCGTGCTGCCCCGCGCTGGACAGGCGCACGCTCATATGGCCGGGCGTGTGTCCGGGCGTCACATGCAGCTCAATCCCTGGCAGCACTTCTATGAAGCCCTCAACGAGGCGCATCTGGCCGCTTTGCACCAGCGGATCATAATTGAAGGGCAGATAGGTGGCCCGCGTCCGTTCGTTGGGGCGCATGGCGTCATCGTATTCGCGGCGCTGCACCAGATAACGCGCATTGGGAAAGGCGGGGACAGTTGTCTGATGATCGTCACGCCAGCGTGTGTTGCCGCCGCAGTGATCAGCATGGAGATGGGTGTTGATGACGATAGAAATCTGCTCCAGCGCAATCCCAAGCTGTGCCAGACCGCGCTGGAGGCCGCCGCTGTACTGCAAATTCCAGAAGCGCTGCGCTTTGTCGTCCAGCTTATCGCCCAGACCCGTATCAATCAGAATATACTGCTCGTGCGCCTTGACCAGAAGGCAGTGCTGCGCCATCTGAATCAGGTTGTCATCGTCGGGCGGAAAATAGGCTGACCACAGTTTGCGCGGGACAAGGCCAAACGCGCCGCCCCCATCGACAAATGAGGTCGCGTCATTCAAGAGATACAATTCAAATGCGCCAAGCGGGATCATGCGGTTGGTGATGTCTGTCACAACGCCGCCTCGTCTGACGTGGAGGCGGCATCATCCAGCACCGTCTGCTCCGCCTCGGCTGTCTTCTCTTTATCAAGCAGCACAGCTTTACCGAATGTGGCGCGATCATCCAGCACGGTCTTATCGGCTTCGGCTGTCTGCTCTTTGTCAATTACCACTGGCTGCGTGGTCTCAGAGGTCTTGTCTGTGTCATCGACTGCCGCCCACATCGCCTTAAACTGCTCCACCAGCGCCTGACGCTCAGCCTCCGGGCGGAACACAGCATTGGCGGCTCGCATGGTATAGTCTTTGACATCCTTCAGCGTGAGGCCCATACAATCCATCGCCAGGGCAAATTCTTCGCTCAGGGTGACGTTGCACACCGAGGGATCATCCGTATTCAGGGTGGTGAGCAGGTTATTGCGCGTCATATGCACCAGAGGATGATTTTCCAGCGAATCGACAATGCCGCTGAGAAAATTGCTGCTCGGACACACCTCAAGTGTGATCTTGCGATCCACCAGCATCTGCATCATGGCGCGATCCTGAATCACATGGATGCCATGCCCCACACGATGAGCGCCAATATTGCCCACCGCATCCCAGACGCTGTTGGCCCCGGCCCACTCCCCAGCATGAATCGTGATGCCCAGACCGTCCTGTCGCGCCTGCCGAAACAGCGTGCGAAAGGGCAGCGCCGCATAATTGGCTTCGTCACCCGCCAGATCAAGCCCCACTATACCGCGTGCGCGATGATCAATAGCAGCGCGGGTGACGAGTTCTCCCACCTCAACCGGCTCATGGCGATTCATTGACACAATCAGGCGCACTTCAATCCCCAGCGCTTCACCCGTCTTCACAGCCGTATCGCTGACGAGGGCGACCATTTCATCCAGCGGCGACTGCGTGACATTGCACAGAGCACGCGGTGTAAAGCGCAGTTCCATATAGCGAATATTATCCGCAGCGGCATCTTCGACAGCTTCCCGCGTGATGCGTTCCACCACCTCATGCGAGCGATAAAACTGCCGCAGCATGTGAAATTTGCTGAGGAAATGAGCCGATGTCCGCTGTTCACCAGGGAGCATCTGAACAAAAGGGCGCAGCATTTCAATATCGTATTCGGGCATTTCAATGCCGTGCTGCTGTGCAATCTCAAGCAGCGTGCTCAGACGCACAGAGCCTTCGAGATGCCGATGCAGCTCAATCTTTGGCAGCGCCCGGATCGTTTGCAGAAGCTGCGTATCCACGCCCCCTCCTTGCCACGCTGAAGACACGGTGCGCTAATCGCGTTCGGCCAGCAGCCAACTCCAATAATACCAAGTGACAATCAAGCCAATGGTCAGGCCCAGCGCCTGAAATCCATCATGCAGGATGATTCCTAGTATAGTCAGGTTTGGGGATAAGGCGAGTGGGGTTTGCTGCTGGATGACCTGAATCAGGATGGCGGCCGCCATACACGCGGCGGCCACATAATACCAGTGGTAGTAATGTCCGGCATGGGTGACATCGCCCAACCGCTGACTCAGGCGGGCCAGCACAACCAACGTCACGACCATCGCCACCCACAGCAGCAGTCCCAGGGCTGAGATCGCGCTCATACGGGTTTGTGCGCCAGCATCAGGCGGCCCAGGCGCAGCACAAGCCCCATCAAAAGAACGCCTGAAACCGCCGACGTAAATACCACAATTAGATCTTCAACCGGGATATGGGGGTTGGATGAGCGTACCACCACCATACCCGAACCGATCATGGGGACAAGATACAGCCAGTAATAGGTACGTTGATTGGAGAAGCGGGCATACAGGCGGGCAATCAGCAGCAGGAACAGCAGCAGCGCCGCCAGCGGAAACCAACTGTACAGGGTGAGAAATTGATGGAGAGAGACGCTGCTCACGGGAGCCTATCGTTAAAAGTCATGGCGAGCATTAAAGCCTAAGCCCGCGATCACATGCTGGATGGCCTTGACGCGAAATTCGCGGTTATGGCACTCGTGCATGAACTCCGCCACCAAACGGCGCGACTCAGGGTTGGTTGAATAGCGGTACACCCGTCCGTCATCGAGGGTGTTGGCGTCCAGCACATCGGCGCTCACCAGTCCATCGAGTTCGTGCTGAACCGTGCGGACATCGCGGCCTATGGTGCTGGCAATATTCTCGGCGGTATCAACAGTGTGGGGATTGTCATAGAAGAAGCGAACCAAATCCCACTTGATGAAGGAATTGACGCGGTAACGCAGAAACGTTTCCCAAACGCGATCCATATCGGGAGAACTCACTGATTGTGACTGTACCATAGCCCTTACTCCTGTAACGTGTTCTAAGATGACGCTGACTAACACACGAATAGAGAAAGGTATTTAATTTTCTGGATTTTAGGATACCAGGGCAATAGTTTATAGGATATGTATCTGCGCGTAAAATCACTATACCAAAAATAAAGCGTTAGGAAAAGACTTTTCTACCTCGACTTGTAGGACAATTGGATGATCGAGAAGGATTTTGTTACTATAGCAAATCCTCATCCAGATCACAAAAAAACGGGCCGTTTTTTGTGCAAAATGCCCATAGAATAATTTATCATGAGCAAATACTTTTCATAGGCATTCAGTGAAGGCAAACCTATTCGTTGGGGGGACATAAAATCGCGTGGTTGTGTCGATCTCTATTCAATTTGAGGCGGGTTTTTGTAGGGGCGACCCATGGGTCGCCCTGCTGGAAATGGATATCTTGGGCATGGCGTGCCAAGCGTAGCCACCGAAGGTATGCCCCTACAACGACGACGCCCCTACGGGTGACGCGAGGAAGATTACGCCTCCGTCGGCTTGGCTTTCATCTCGTCCTCGCGCATGTGGCAGGCTTTATACTTCTTGCCACTGCCACACCAGCACGGGTCATTACGGCCTGGGCGCTTGTTGGCGCGAACGGTCTGTGCGGCAGGCTCTTCTGTCGCGGCCTGTGGATTCGCGCTCGGCTTGATGAAGCGCACCGCTTTGGGCTGCTGGAGCACGGGCTGACGCACCATCGCCTGCACCATGAACAACTGGCGCACCGCTTCGGCATTCGCCAATTCGCGCATCCGGTTGAACATGTCGAAGCCTTCGCGCTTGTAGGCCACGAGAGGGTCTTGCTGGGCGATGGACACAAGGCCAATGCCCTCACGCAGCGCATCAAGCCCGGTGAGGTGGCGCTGCCAATGCATGTCCACAATCCGCAGGAAGGTCAGACGCATGGCCCGCGCCATCAACAGCGGATCGACAGCATTGAGCTGTTCGGCCTTCTTGTCAAGCGCATTATGCGCCGCCTGGATCAAGACCTCTTCCAGATCGTCAGCATGGGTTTCTTCCAGCCTATCCGGCGTAATCGCTTCCGGCACGGGGAAGATGCGCCACAAATCCTGATAAATCAGATCGACATCCAGGTCTTCCTCATGATCTTCCAGCACCGCGACGATTTCGCCATCGAGGACGTCGAGGAAGAAGGCGTGCATCTCTTCTTCTGATTTTTCCAGCCATTCGTGGCGCTGGCCGTAGATGATCTCGCGCTGACGATTGACCACATCGTCATATTCGAGCACCTTCTTGCGCGTATCAAAGTGATAGCCTTCCACGCGCACCTGGGCCTGCTCGATGGATTTTGTGACCATCGTATGTTCCAGCGGCTCATCTTCGGGTAAATTGGCCCAGGTCATAAATTTCTTGACCTGCTCGCCATTGAAGCGGCGCATGAGTTCATCCTCAAGGCTGAGGTAGAAGCGCGATTCGCCGGGATCACCTTGGCGGCCCGCACGACCACGAAGCTGATTGTCGATACGACGGGCCTCATGGCGCTCCGTACCGAGGACGAACAAGCCGCCCACCGACAGCACCTTCTCACGGCCAATCGCACACTGGGATTTGGCCGTTTGCAGCGCTTCGTCCCACTGCTCATGGGTCGCTGTCGCCAGATCAACCCCCTGCTGCCGCAGTGCATCACGCGCCAAGCCATCCGGGTTACCGCCGAGCAAAATATCGACACCACGACCCGCCATATTGGTCGCAATCGTCACAGCAGCGGGACGCCCGGCCTGGGCGATGATGGTCGCCTCACGCTCATGCTGCTTGGCGTTCAGGACTTCATGCGGGATATGGGCTTTTTTGAGGCGATCTGCCAGATATTCCGACGTCTCAATCGCCACTGTACCGACCAGAATCGGCTGGCCTTTGGCATGACGATCTTTAATCTCATTGAAGACGGCGGTCCACTTGGCGGGCGCAGTCACATAGACGAGATCCTGGCGATCACTACGACTGATCGGCAGATTGGTCGGGATGGTGATGACATCGAGATCATAAATCTTCTCGAATTCTTCCTGCTCGGTGAGCGCCGTCCCCGTCATGCCTGATAATTTCTCGTACATGCGGAAGAAGTTCTGGAAGGTGATGGTTGCCATCGTGATATTCTCACGGCGAATCTGCACACCTTCTTTGGCTTCAATCGCCTGATGCAAACCTTCGCTGAAACGGCGACCCGGCATCATGCGCCCGGTGAACTCATCCACGATGATGACCTCGCCCTCCTGCACGACATACTCTTTATCGCGGTGATACAGCGATTGAGCACGCAGGCAGTTATCCAGATAAGGAATCATCTCGGCATTATCGGGGTGATACAGATGCGTCAGGCCGAGCATAGCCTCAATGCGCTCAATGCCCGCCTCGGTCAGGAAGACGACGCGATCTTTTTCTTCGATGATGTAATCGGCATCCGGGTTCTCATCATCGACGCTCTTCTGGCTGCTGCGCTTGAGCTTCTTGACGATGAGGGCAAATTTGGCGTAATAGTCCGAGGGCGGATCGGCTGGCCCGGAGATGATGAGCGGGGTACGCGCCTCATCGATGAGAATATTATCGACTTCATCGACAATGGCAAAGTTCAGATCACGCTGTACGAGGCGTTCTTTTTCCCACGACATGTTATCGCGCAGATAATCAAAGCCGTATTCGTTGTTCGTGCCGTAGGTGACATCGGCATGGTACGCCTCGCGCCGTGTGACCGGACGCAAAAACTGGAAGCGGGCATCGATGGAACCAAATTCAGGATCGAACATGAACGAGCCGGAATCAGGCTGACCATTGCCCGTGTTCTGAATCACCCCGGCTGTCAGGCCGAGCATGTGATAAATCGGCCCCATCGTCTGCAACCCGAATTTGCTCAGATAATCGTTGGGGGTGACGAGATGCACGCCTTTGCCGCTGAGCGCATTGAGATACAGCGGCAGCGAGGCGACCAGCGTCTTGCCCTCACCCGTCTTCATCTCCGCGATGCGGCCTTCGTGCAGCACCATCCCACCGATCAACTGCACATCATATGGACGCAGGCCCGTCGTGCGTGCCGACGCTTCCCGCACCACCGCAAATGCTTCGACCAGGAGATCATCCGGGGTTTCGCCCTGTGTGAGCCGATTTTTAAATTCCAGGGTTTTCGATCTCAGCGCCTCGTCCGAGAGAGTTTTCATCTCAGGTTCGAGGGCGTTGATTTTGATCACGACATCTCGATATTTGCTCACCGCCCGTTCCATCGGATCCCCAAAGATCGCCCGCATCATACTGCGGACGAGACCGCGTTTCGGCTTCTGGGGATCGTCAGGAGCGTCGTTTTTGCTTTTAAACATAGACACTCCGCGTTCTCTCATTTCGCTTGGAATTATAGCAAGCGTGTGTTTCAAGTCTGTTAGAAATGCAAAGGATATTTGCGGCGAGAAGGATACACGCTTTTGCAGGTGAAAATCAAACCACAATTCACCGCCAATACCTTCGCCAAAATTCAGAGTATCTGAAAAAGCAGGGTTTTCTCCAAATTTTGGCACTTTGTGACCTTTTATAAGCCAAATTTTGGGATCAAATTTGCTTCAAAAAGGCAGATTTGGCTGTGTTTTCAAAATTGGCGAAGG
>DAOTUR010000307.1:0-4771 GCA_034436915.1 Anaerolineae bacterium | reverse complement strand
AAAAAATGTATTTTGGCGTAGGGACAGGGCCTGCCCTGTCCATTTTCACGCGATGAACGGACAGGGCAGGCCCTGTCCCTACACGAATCATGCATAACATTTTGCATTATCAAACGGGCTCTCAAACCAGCAGGGCGCGAGCGAAGCCACCGTAGGTTTAGATCGTGCCCCTACAAACCCACGATTCTCACGGATAGCTGAATGATTACTAAGATGCAATCGCCCGGTCTGCTTGAAACAGGGTAATTGTCAGCCGCCCATTTTTCCATTATGATAATGGGCATGAAAACACAACGCTGCAACACCCAGCGACACCAACCCTCTCTCTAGTGCGCCTCCGTTCCTAAACGCGAGGCGGATAGTCTGCGTCTGTCAGACCCACCATTGCCTTCATCAGCACACGCTCTATCATCAGTCATCTTTTTGCCGCGCCTATCATTAGGAGTCCTTTATGAGCGCGAATCCGCTAAAACCCCGCCTGCCGCAGGGCTTCCGTGACTTTTTGCCTGCCACTATGCTCAAACGTGATTACGTCATGCAAACCGTCAAAGACGTGTTTCACCTGTTTGGCTTTGAGCCGCTACAAACCCCCGTCCTCGAACTGCGCGAGACGCTCTTTGGCAAGTATGGCGAAGATGCCGAGCAGTTGATCTTTGAAGCCAAGCATGGCCGCAGCGAAAAAGAGCCGCTGGCGATGCGCTACGATCTGACTGTGCCGCTGGCCCGCGTCGTGGCCCAGTACGAAAACGAGATCAAGCTGCCGTTCAAGCGCTACCAGATGGCCCCGGTGTGGCGCGGCGAACGGCCTCAGCGCGGGCGCTACCGTGAGTTCTATCAATGCGATGCCGATATCGTCGGCGTCGCCAACATGAGCGCCGATGCTGAACTCGTCAGCCTGCTGGTGATGGCGCTGCGCCGCCTGGGTCTGAGGCAGTTCATCGTCAAGGTCAACAATCGCAAGCTGCTGACAGGGATGGGCCAGTATTCCGGCGTCAGCGATGACCAACTGCCGGATTTGTATCGCAGCATCGACAAATTCGACAAGATTGGCGCGGAAGGCGTGGAAAAAGAACTGCTTGAGCGCGGCATGGATGCGGAGGTTGTCTCGCGCATGTTGAAGCTGATTCAGGCGAAGGATGTTGGCACACGAACGCTCGATAATGTTGAAGATGTGCTCGGCGTCAATCCCATCGCCAAAGAAGCGCTCGATGAACTACGCCAGATGGCCGAACACCTCGATCAACTCGGTGTGCCGCAGGAATTCTACGAGTTTGATTTCACGACGGTACGCGGCCTCGGCTATTACACCGGCCCGATCTGCGAGGCGGTGTTCACGGGCGGCGGCATCGGCAGCATCGCGGGCGGCGGGCGCTATGATGATTTGATCGGCATGTTTCGCAAGCAGAGTTTGCCCACCAGCGGCGTGTCGCTCGGCATTGAGCGCATTATCGTGCTGATGGATGAACTGAATCTGTATCCAGCGAGTTTGTCGGGGACGGTGGTGCAGGCGTATGTCACGGTCTTTGGTGAGGAGACACGCGGCGAATCGACCAAGCTGGCGGCGCTGCTCCGCAATGCGGGTATCCGCACCGAACTCTATCTCGATAGCGGCAAGCCCAAGTTGGGCAAGCAGTTCGCGCACGCTGATGGCAAAGGCATTCCGCTGGTTGTGATCGTCGGGCCGGAGGAGGTGGCGCAGGGCGTGGTCAAGCTCAAGCGGCTGCGCGATGGCCTTGAGCTGACGGTGGCGCGGGCCAGCCTCGTGGAGAAGGCGCGGGAGCTGCTGCAAGAACAGGCATAGAGAGGCAAAATGTTGGTTTTGGGGGCGCGATATGTCGTGCCTCCAAAACCAACATCATCGGCCTTCATCCGTAGGGACACGGCAGGCCGTGTCCGAATGGGTGGACAAGGCGGGCCTTGTCCCTACAGACCTTCATCGCATCCGTAGGGACGAGGCCCGCCTCGTCCGAGATACACAGAATCGCTTCCCATACTCTCGATTTTAAACGCCACATGTCATCATCAACGCGCCTTAGTCTCCTCCTCAGCAAAGTGACTTGTTACAGTCCCAGACGCGGGTACAATACAACCTTAATATATAACGATGCGAGACCGAGGCTGCACGATATGGTAAAACCCTTATTCCCACGTTCCAGTGGTATTTTATTGCATCCCACATCGCTTCCAGGGCGCTACGGCATTGGCGATCTGGGCGATCATGCCTATCGCTTTGTGGATTGGCTCGAATCCGCTGGACAGTCCATCTGGCAGATTCTGCCGCTTGGCCCGACCAGCTATGGCGATTCGCCCTATCAGACGCTCTCGGCCTTTGCGGGCAATCCCAATCTCATCAGCTTTGATCGTCTGCTGGAGGCGGGCTGGTTGGAAGCGTCTGATCTCGCTGATCTGCCTAATTTTCCCAATGATAAAGTTGATTACGGCTGGATTATCGGCTACCGCGATATCAAATTGAATCAGGCGTTTCAGCGCTTCCAGACGAACGCCAACGAACAGGCCCGCCGCGCCTTCACCAATTGGAGCCGCGACAATGCCGAGTGGCTGGAAGATTTCGCCCTGTTCGTCGCCCTCAAGAATAAATACGGCGGCAAGCCCTGGACGGAATGGGACAACAAGGGTGAATCGCTGCGCGAAGAGGCGGCATTGGCGGCAGCCAGAACAGAGTTGGCCGTCAACATGGAGGAGCAGAAGTTTCGTCAGTGGTTGTTCTTCAGCCAGTGGTATGAATTGAAATACTATGCCAATCACAAGGGCGTGCGCCTGTTCGGGGATATTCCGATCTTTGTGGCGCACGACAGCGCGGATGTGTGGGCCAATCGTCATGAGTATTATCTTGATCCGACGGGCAATCCCACCGTCATTGCGGGCGTGCCGCCGGATTATTTCAGCCCGACAGGGCAGCGCTGGGGCAATCCGCTGTATCGCTGGGATGCGATGAAGGCCAACGGCTATCAATTCTGGATTAAACGTGTCCGCGCCTGCCTGAACATGGTTGATTACATTCGCATTGATCACTTTCGCGGCTTTGAGGCGTACTGGGAGATTCCCGCCAGCGAAGAAACCGCCATCAAGGGCCAGTGGGTCAAAGGGCCGCAGGCCGATATCTTCGCGGTGCTGGTCAATGCCCTGGGCCAACTGCCGATCATCGCGGAAGATCTGGGCGTCATCACCGAAGGCGTGGAGAAGCTGCGCGATGGCTTCAATCTGCCGGGGATGAAGGTGCTGCAATTTGCCTGGAGCGACCCCGCCAATGGCTTCCTGCCGCACAATCATCCTGTCAACAGCGTCGTGTATACGGGCACGCATGACAACAACACGACGATTGGCTGGTGGCTGCGCGAGACGGATGAGGGAACACGGCGTTTTGTCGCTGAATATCTGGATCGGCAGATCAACGAGGTCAATTGGGAGATGATCCGTGCGGCGATGCGTTCCAGCGCCCATACCGCCGTGTTTCCCTTCCAGGATGTCATCAATATTGGGGAAGAAGGGCGCATGAACACCCCCGGCGTCCAGGGTGGCAACTGGACATGGCGCTTCACCGATACCATGCTGAACGGCGATATGCATAACCGCCTGACGCACCTCACGCGCCTGTATCAGCGTCGGCCTGACCAGCAGGAAAAATCCTATGGTGACGCCGCCATGAAAGCATCGGAAGAAAAGTAAGTCATACCCCTCCCCAACCCCTCCCCGCTTCGCAAGGAGGGGCTTTTCCTTCTCCACGCAGTGGGAGAGACAGGTTTGGATGCTGGACAGTCCCCTTGACCCGCGATATGATAGATAGGTCTACAGCCACTTATAGGGCTGTAGACCACCCCGATATGCAGGCAAAAGCGTATGACGATAGATATAAAACATCTCATCGACACGCCTTTTGACTTGATTGTTACAAACCGATGGTGCAGATGACGAGTTCTGAGAACTCTTCTCAACGTGCCATCCGTTTGTAATGCGCCCAACGCAGAATTCCTCCATTCTGCCCATTTTCAACGCCAGGATACAACGCGATGAATCTTCCTCAATGGACACTCGGCCTTCACCACGACGGTTCGAGTATGTATGTCTCTAACCCGCTGCCCACTCTGGGCGATACCCTCACGCTGCATCTGCGTGCGCCCAAGAATGCGCCGCTCAAGCATGTCTTTCTGCGGGCCTCGTTCGATGGCGAATCGTTCTGGGCCGAATTTAAGAAGACCAGCCAGACGAAAACCTCCGATCTGTGGACGGGAACACTGCCCATCCGTCAGGCATCGACGATTTACCGTTTTAAGCTGATGACGGACGAGGGCGCATACTACTATAACGCGATGGGATGCAGCCGCGCTGACAGCCCCGAATATTATGACTTCCGCATTGTGGCGAATTATCCTGCGCCGCTGTGGGTGCATGAGGCTGTGTTCTATCAAATCTTCCCGGATCGCTTCTACAATGGCGACCCGACGAATGATGTGACGGATGGCGCGTGGATGCGGGAGGGCAAGTCCACCATGCGCCGCGCCTGGGGCGAACTGCCGCACCCCTGGTTGCAAAGCCGCAGCGTCGATTTCTTCGGCGGCGATTTGCAGGGCATCACGCAGAAGCTGGATTACATCGAGGCGTTGGGCTGCAACGGCATTTATCTCACGCCGATTTTTGAGGCGGCCAGCAATCATCGCTATGACATCACCGATTTCAAGAAGGTTGATCCGCATGTGGGCGGCGATGAGGGCCTGATTGAACTGCGCGAGGCCATGGATCAGAAGCACATGCG
>DAOTUR010000306.1:0-6239 GCA_034436915.1 Anaerolineae bacterium | reverse complement strand
TCGGAGCGAGCCAGCGGTCACTCAAATCGCTCCCTCCCTTCGGGGAAAGCACTCTGACGGCTATCCCTACCAGAAAGGACAAGGCGCACTCCCTCCCCATGCCTAAAGGCAGGGGTCTCGTGCGCCGATTCGATGACAGAGCGCCCGCGCCGCAAGAGCAAAAACATCACGATCCTGGATGTGGCCCGCGAATGCGATGTCTCCTATGCCACTGTCTCACGGGTCTTGAGTGGTTTTGCCTTCGTCAAGGATGCCACGCGCAGCCGTGTGATCGCGGCGGCAGATCGGCTCGGATATGTCCCCAATACCCAGGCCCGCAGTCTGGCCGGGGGGCGTTCCCAGGTGATTGGCGTGCTCGTGCCGGGGCTGGACAACGGCTATATCGGCGAGATTCTGCGCGGCGGCGATGAAGAATTAGCGCGGGTGAATTACGATCTGATGCTGTACACAACCCATCGGCATCTGGGCCACGAATCGAGCTATGTGAGCACCATCGCCAACGGCCTGACGGAAGGCTTGATTCTGGTCGTGCCGCTCATCCCCTCCAGCTATCTGGCCGCGCTGCGCCAACGCAGCTTCCCGCATGTGCTGATCGATCAAAATGAGCCAACGGGGACAAGCGATACGGTGGACTCCACCAACTGGCAGGGGGCGTATGATGCGACCCGTTACCTGATCGATCTGGGACATCGGCGCATTGGCTTCATCGCGGGCCTGCCCGACCTGAGCAGCCCATCTGAACGGCTGAACGGCTACAGAGACGCCCTGAGCGATGCCCACCTGCCCTATGATGCGGCGCTGGTGGCTGAGGGTGATTTTCGTCAGGAGAGCGGACGGGAGACCACACGCCAGATTCTCGCGGCCCACCCGACTGCCATCTTCGCCACCAATGATCTGATGGCCGTTGGAGCGCTGGCGTATCTGCGCGAAACGGGCATTCGTGTCCCCGAAGATATCTCGCTCATCGGCTTTGACGATATTCCGCAGGCGTCCATCACGCATCCCAAACTGACCAGTGTGCGTCAACCGTTGGATCAAATGGGGCGCGTCGCGGTCACGCTGCTGCTGGAACAGATCGAACATGTCGAACGTCCGGCGCGGCGCATCACGCTTGCCACGCAGTTCGTGATCCGCGACTCGTGCCAGCCGCCCCGTAGAGATGTGCTTTTTGCCCATCTCAGATGATGGCAAATTTGCTCTTAGGGCGGTTTAATCGGGCAGGCGGGCCAGCGGCCTGCCAGACCAACTTTATTTATAAAAATGGGCCTTGTGCCTGTTGATGACTTACCCTTGAAAGGATTTTTGTTCATGGCATCGTTTGATCCAAAACCCGAAGATAATTTTACGTTTGGCCTGTGGACGGTGGGCAACACCGGACGCGACGTGTTCGGGGAACCCACCCGCGCCCCGCTTTCACCCGTTGAGATTGTGCATCTGCTGAAGGAGGTCGGCGCGGCAGGCGTCAACTTCCATGACAACGATCTTGTGCCGATTGACGCCACCCCATCCGAACGCGCTCAAATCGTGAAGGATTTCAAGCAGGCGCTGAATGAGACGGGCCTGACTGTGCCGATGGCAACGACCAATCTGTTTGGCGATCCCGCCTTCAAAGATGGTGCATTCACCTCAAACGATCCCAATGTGCGGGCCTATGCTGTCCACAAGACGCTGCGAGCGATTGATCTGGGTGTCGAACTCGGCGCAAAGATTTATGTCTTCTGGGGCGGACGTGAAGGCGCGGAGACGGATGCGGTCAAAAGCCCGCTCGATGCCGTCAAGCGGATGCGCGAGGCGATCAACTTCTTCTGCGAATATTCAATCGATCAGGGCTATGATCTCAAATTCGCGCTGGAACCCAAGCCGAATGAGCCACGTGGCGATCTGTATTCGCCCACTGTTGGCGCGATGCTCGGCCTGATTTCCACGCTGGATCATCCCGATATGGTCGGCGTGAATCCCGAAGTGGCGCATGAGCATATGGCGGGCCTGAATTTCACCCATGCCGTGGCGCAGGCCTGGGATGCGGGCAAGCTGTTCCACATCGACCTGAACGATCAGCTGTTTGGCCGCTTTGATCAGGACTTCCGTTTTGGCAGTGTCATGATCAAGCAGGCGTTCTTCCTGGTCAAATTCCTGGAAGAGGTCGGCTATTCGGGCAGCCGCCATTTTGACGCCCACGCCTTCCGCTCCTCCGACTTAGAGGATGTCAAAGCCTTCGCACGCGGCTGTATGCGGACGTACCTCATCCTCAAGGAGAAGGCCGCCCAATTCAAAGCCGACAGCGAGATTCAGGCGCTGCTGGCCGAGATCAACGCGCATGATGGCACGTATCAAGCGGTGGGCAGCTACAGCCGCGCCGAGGCGGATCGCCTGAAAGCGACCACGTTTGATCGCAAGGCATTGGGTGCACGCAAGCTGCCCTATGAACGCCTCGATCAATTGACGGTTGAGCTTTTGTTGGGCGTGCGGGGATAGGTCAGTTTGGGGGCGAGGCCAAGTGTCTCGCCCTGGGCTTATTTTTCCTGGCGAGCTTTGGCGTCTAAAGCTCTTTTGAGATTTAAAATATAAGTTTGATCATTAGGCTTGAGATGTAATGCGGTTTTATAATCGGCAATGGCACGATCATAATCTTCCATCGCCATATACACATCGCCCCGCGTATCATACACAAAGTCCAAATTTGGATCGATACGAAGAGCCTCATTACAATCTGCTAAGGCTAAATCGTATTTTCCTTGCGTCAAGTAAGTGTTAGCACGATTGTTGTAGGCATCCGCAAACTGGGGATTGAGTCGGATTGCTTCATCATAATTAGCCATCGCTCGATCATAATCTTTTTTACTGTCATAGCTGGCCGCTCGATTCAGATAGATCATGGGGTATTGAGGTTCAAGTCGGATTGCCTGATCGTAATCAGCAATCGCCCGATCATACTCCCTCTTTTCGGAATGATAAATCAATCCACGCAAGCGATAAGCCTCTATATTTTCAGGATCGAGTTTGAGAACCTCGCTATAATCTGCAATAGTTCCATCATAATTCTCTTTAGCGTAGTAGCTTCTCGCACGATGAAGGTACGCATTTAAAAATTGATTGTTGAGTTGAATAGCTTTCGTATACTCCTCTATCGCACGATCAAAATCTCCTTTTTTATAGAAATCTTCACCGTTTTGAAAGTAATCTCGTGCTGTCATGACCTTTTCAAAAAATACAGGGTCAGGCTGTGGCACAGGTATAGCTCTTTTGCTTGCTGAAAATTTATCCTCCACCTTCAACGGATCAAACTCCGTCCCATACTGCTGCACAAATGTCTCCCATTTGGGCTTGGCAAGCTGCCTCATCGCCGGACGATCTACCAGTTTTGCAATATCCCGATAGCGATTGATCTTCTCAATCCACTCATGACAGAATGCGCCGTATTCATCAAAATCGTTGTTGGCAACATCCTTGAAGTCGAGAATTGCTTCGTCAAAGTAGCCTTCGTTGGCGAGAGACACCGCCTTATCGAGCCGATCCACCAGATCGCTTGTGCCTGTATTCGGCTCCGGCGGACGGGCCGTATAGCGATCTTTGTATTGATCCCACTTCACAGCGCCGCAGGTGATGCGAATTCGCTCTCGAAGATGATCCGGCGTTCCCTCGTATGTCTCATATTGAATGCGCCCTTTCATAATTTCGGGCGGAATCGCATAAGTGACAGCATCCATCACATAGGGCAGCACAAGGCGATTACGGGCCAGCGCATAGCGCAGTTCTTCCATGCAGTACGGCGACTGCACCGATTTCTCAGACACAAAAAAGAGGCAGATCTGACACTGTTCGATATTGTCGAGAATCGTGGCCCACCAATCCTGGCCTGCACTCAGGTCTTGATCCCACCAAACCTCATCGCCTGCATCGCGCAAGACGGCAATAATCGCTCGCACCTGTTCCTGCACACTGCGTGAATAGCTGACAAAGAATTTCATGGTTGCTCATCTCAGAGGCTGCAAAATGTCATACGTGTATTATGCCACAAACAGCCCACCCAATAAAAAAGAGGCGCGATTCTCTTACGCTTCATCCATTGGCGGCGGATAGCCCGTGATGGCGGCAATCTCCGCATACAGGGGCTGCAAACGCTGATACAGCCGCTTATACACCTTGTGATACAGCGCCTCATACGTCGCCTGATGCTTGGCCTGGGGCAAAAACACGCGCTCTTCGCGCACCATCGCCTTGACCGCCGTCGCCACATCGGGATGCAGCCCCAGGCCCACCGCCGCACAGATCGCCGCTCCCAACCCCGATGTCTCGTAGGTGTGCGGGCGAATGGCAGGCCGCCCAAAAATATCCGCTGTGATCTGCATGGCCGCATCGCTCTGTGCGCCGCCGCCCGCGACCCTTAATTCCGTCACTTTGGTTTTGCCGCGTTTTTCCAGATGTTCCAGGCCCTCGCGCAGCGCATAGGCTACGCCTTCCAGGATCGCCCGATAGATGTGCGCCCGCGTATGCACATCACCAAAACCAATGATCGCGCCTTTGGCCTCCGGCCCCGGATTGCGAATGCCCGGCGTCCAATACGGTTGCAAAATCAGGCCGCGTGATCCCGGCTCAATCGTCTCAATCAATTCATCGAACAGGACTTCGGGCGGGATGCCGCGCTCATCCGCGATGCGCTGCTCACGATGCCCAAACTGCTGCTTGAACCAGCTCACCATCCAGTAGCCGCGATAAATCTGAATCTCCATATTGAATTCATTCGGGATGGCTGAGGGGAACGGCGGAAGCTGCGGCGACACCTCCCAGTAACGCACGCTCGTCAGATTGATCGTGGCGGTTGTGCCATAGCTCAGGCCGCCCTGGTGTGGCGCAATGCAGCCCGATCCCAGGACTTCACACGCCTTGTCTGCCGCCGCCGCAATCAGAGGCAGTCCCGCCGGAATGCCCATCTGCGCTGCCGCCGCTGCCGTAATCGTGCCAAGCGGCTGGCTCGTGGGAATGAGTGTTGGAAGCTGTTCGCGGCGAATGCTCAGAGCGGGCCATTTCCAACTGTTGGGCAGCGCCCAATTCATCTCCTTCGCCTCAAACGGGATGAAGCCCACCTGTGACCCGACCGAATCGACCATTTCACCCGTCAGACGATGCGTCAGATAGCCCGACAGCAGCACAAACCAGCGCGTCTTCGCCCAGATATCCGGCTGATTCTGCGCGATCCAATTGGACTCAGCCTGCGCCTGCAAATACCACACCAGATCCGTCGCGCCCGCCAGCCGAAACAGCGTGCGCCACATCATCGGCAGCTTGGGCGGTTTTGCCACGCGGCGCTGATCGAGCCAGGTGATGGCAGGTCGCAGCGGTTGATACTTGTCATCCAGATTAACGACGGTGCCGCGCTGCGTCGTGAGCGCCACGCCAACGATGCGCTCTTTGTCCGCGCCGATCTGCGCCATGACCTGCTGGCACGCCTGACAGATCGCCTTCCAATACACATCGGGCTGCTGTTCGGCCCATCCCGGCTGATCTGAGAAATACGGTTCAATCGGGATGCGAGCTTTGGCCGTCAGGTTGCCGTGCAGATCGAACACCAGGGCACGGGCGCTCTGTGTGCCTTGATCAATTGCCAGAATGAGAGGATTGCGGGAGGACATAAAAATCCTTTTGGAGGCCGCTATAAATAATCTTGAAACCATGAATTATACGAGCGATGCCCCTACAACATGCATTTTGACCTGTAGGGGAGCAGCACGCTGGTCTCTGTACATAATGGTGTCTTTGTAGGGGCGCGATATATCGCGCCCAGAACACGGTTTTTCAACACGGGCGACCCATGGGTCGCCCCTACACCAACACGATTTTACGGATCACAACGTGATCGTGTGCACAGACCAGCACGCTGCGCCCCTACAAGAATGCTGTGACCTGTTGCGAACTTACAATCGATGACGGAAACCACCACCATGTTGCGCCCTTGATATGGACATTTGGCATGTAAAAGCCCCTCACCCCTTGTGGGAGAGGGGTTGGGGTGAGGGGTTTAATCCCGTCTGCGTGTGCCGCGCACCACCAACGCCGCCCCTGCCACCACCAGCAGCGCCACCAGCGGACGCCGCCACACATGCCGTTTGCCTTTGGACACAAGCGTTGGCGTATGAGTCGTCCAATCCGGAATCGTGTCGCGGGGCGGCAGGCTGTAATGCTGCTGCCACAGCGCCTGATAGCGCGTGACTTCGGCGCTCCAGCGGGCATCATCCCAGCCC
>DAOTUR010000305.1:0-7415 GCA_034436915.1 Anaerolineae bacterium | reverse complement strand
ATGTATTTTGGCGTAGGGACAGGGCCTGCCCTGTCCATTTTCACGCGATGAACGGACAGGGCAGGCCCTGTCCCTACACGAATCATGCATAACATTTTGCATTATCAAACGGCTTCTTACGGAGAGAGCATAGATACGGCGAATAATGCCTGTTATTTTTTACGGGGTTTGCGAGTCCGAGGCGGCAAAACATCCGTGTTGAGGAACGCTGTGATGTCTTCGGCCTGCCGCCGCATCATCAAAGCCACCTCCAACGCCTTCTGGCGGGCCTCATCCAATGTGAGATCGTCGTGCCGTGCCAACAATTCTTCAAGCGCATATTCACCGATCTGGCGGCATATCTGCGCGTAATAGGGATCAAGCGGCGTAGGGGACTCGGCGGGCAGAGATGTTTGATTGGGAGGGGTTGACATGAGATACTGTCCTCATCATCTTGTGGAAGAATAGCGCAAACTGCTTGTCATTGTATTCGTAGGAGTCTCCTTTGCAACGCCTCTGTGTTGTCGCCCTTTTTATCATCTTAAGCCTGAGTTTTCCCGTCATTGCCCAGGATGCCGCGCCGGACAATCTGCTTGCCAACATGACGTTGGAGCAGAAGGTCGGCCAGATGTTCATGTTCACCTTCTACGGGCGGCCCATGAATGAGCAGGCTCGTATTGTGCTCACGACATGGCAGCCGGGCTTCATCGGCCTGTTTCCGTCCAATCTCGGCACGCCCGAACAGATCACCCGCCTCACCAACGATGTGCAGAAAACCCTCATTGAGGCGGACGGTCTGCCGGCGTTCATCGGCGTCGATCAGGAGGGCGGCATTATCGCGCATCTGAAAGAGGGCTTTACCACTTGGCCCGTCCCGATGCTGCTCACGGCCACGCAGGATCAAGACCTCGCTTACGCAATTGGCGCGGGCATGGCGAGCGAGATGATCGCGGTGGGCATCAATATGGATTTTGCGCCTGTCGCCGATCTCAACACCAACCGCCTCAACCCGATCATCGGGCGGCGTTCCTATGGCACAGATGCCGCGCTGGTACGCCCGATTCTGTCGGCGCTGATCAAAGGGATGCAGGGCGCAGGCGTGCTGGCAACGGCCAAACACTTTCCGGGGCATGGTGACAGCAGCGCCGATTCGCATGTCGAAATGCCCGTCATCAATCTCGATCTCAAGCGCCTGGAAGATGTCGAACTGAAACCCTTTGCGGCGGCGATGGATGCCAATGTGGGCGCGATCATGGTGGCGCATATCTGGTATCCGTCTCTCGATGCGACCCAAAATATGCCCGCCTCGCTCTCGCATAAGATTGTCACGGATCTGCTGCGCGGGCAGCTTGGCTATACGGGCCTGATCATGCCAGATGCGATGGATATGGATGCGATTGATACCGTCTACACCACGTCAGAGGCGGCGCTGGCAGCAGTCAAGGCCGGGCATGATGTCATCATTCCGGGCGCACATATCAGCCCGCAGGCGCATATGGCGGCGATGCAGGCCGTTGTGGACGCAGTACGGGCGGGCGATATCCCCGAATCGCGCATCGATGACTCGGTGCGGCGCATCTTGGCGGCCAAAGCGCGGTTTGGCGTGCTGGATTGGCAGAGCCTGGATGCAGGCACAGCGGCGCAGCGGATGCCTACCGCGCAAAATGCTGTGCTCATTACTCGCCTGTTTCAGGAGGGCGTCACGGTTGTGCGCGATGTAAAAAAGATTGTGCCGCTGCAAGGCACAGTCGGCATCGTGTATCCCGGCACGCAGCCGTCTTTGTGGACAGCGTGCAATCGCCGCGAGGGGGTCAAGCCACTGGCCGTGACCGGATCGCCCAATGGACAGGATATCAGCGGGGCGGTGTGGCTGGCGGGGCAGGTCGATCATATTGTGGTGTTTACGCTCGATGCTGAGACGAATGCCGCACAGCAGGCGCTTGTGCAGGCGCTCCCGCCCGAAAAAACTGTCGTGGTGGCGCTGCAATCGCCCTATGACGCGCTGGTGCTGCCGGAGACTGCCGCTTATGTCGTAACGTACAGCCCGCTCAAGCCTGCGTATGATGCGGTATGCGGCGTGCTGTTTGGCGATTATCCCGCCAGGGGCCAGATGGCGGTGTCGCTGGAGCCGTAAATTACATGGTATGACCCCGTAGGGACGAGGCCCGCCTCGTCCGCCCTTGTGGACACGGCAGGCCATGTCCCATCTGCCACAGACCGACTCATGAGCATGTGCTCACGAATTCCTTCACCTTTGCCTTGATTTGGAGTAAAATGTATCGTGTTACCTTACGCTTTGTGTCCCTCTTTTTGAAAGTAGGGATTTTGTGGTGTTTCTGGTAGCCCAATGATGACGATAGGGATAAAGGCCGGCGATGGGAACGCTTAACCCCGATTTGCTTTCTAAGGATATGGACGAAGTTCTGAATAAAGCTATTGAGATGCGGCAAAAGTACAGCCATCAGGCCGTCCAACCCGAACTGCTGCTTCTTGCCCTGCTGCAACAACCGGATACAGCCGCCTCACGCCTGCTGAACGTCTTCAGCACCACACGCGGCGTTGACCTCCAGAAGCTTGAACGTCAGGTGGAATTGGCCGCCCAGAGCCGCCGTGATCAGAACGGCAATCTCGATTTTGTGGGGCGGGGTGATAAAAAAGTCCCTCTCAGCCGCCAGACGATCATCATGCTGGATGAGGCGCTGAGTGTGGCGAGCGCTGTGCATGAAATTCGTATCGACACCGATCACGCGCTGACGGTTCTCTCCGAGAGCACGATGACGAGCACCAGCGGCCTCTTGCGGCAGGCGGGTATCACGCCCAAGGCCATCAAGGATATTCTGAGCGATTCGAGCCAAGTGATTGGCACGCGCGAGGGCGCGGCGGCGATTGATGATGTCAAAGCGCAGGTCAATGGCAATATTCGGCCCGTGTACTACCGCGAAGACCTGCTGCGCGACATGATCAATATTCTGACCCAGGCCAGCAACCGCCATATCATTCTGATTGGGCCGGATGGTGTGGGCAAACGCACGCTTGGGTACAGTCTGGCGCAGTTGATGGCGCAAGGCAAAGGGCCAAAGGGTCTCTCGAATCTGGTGCGGGTCGATGAAACCGCCCTGCTTGATAATGAGCAGCAGGCGATTCGGGCGGGATTGAGCAAGGCGTTTAACGGGATTCTCTTCATCCCGCACATTCATCGCTTCTTTGGTGGGCCGATCAAAGCCGAATTCTCGAAGGCGACGCCGATCATTCAAAAAGCCTTCCTGGATGATAACCCGGTCATCATCTGTACCACGACGGAGATCGAATACAACCAGCGCCTCTCCAGCGTCAGCGCGATTACGGAAAACGCCCAGATTTTGCGCGTGCCGGAGCCAACGGTTGACCAGACGATTGAGATGCTCAAAATCCTCAAGCCGCAGATTCAATCCGATTATGATATCGAGATTCAGGATGAGGCCCTCAAGATTGCGGCCAACTTCGCCAAGCGCTACCTCACGACTATGCCGCTGCCGCGCAGCGCCGAAGTGCTGGTGCATCGCGCCGCTGCCGCCGTCAATATGAGCAAGCAGCCCAATCTCATCTACAAGCCGATTTTGTCGGATGGCGTGCTCGATCCTGAAGATATCAAACAGACCATCAGCCAGATGACGGGCATTCCCGCGACCTCGCTCGGTGAGGATGAACGCGCTCGTTATGGCAGCATGGTCGAGAAATTGAAAGAGCGTCTGGTGGGGCAGGATGAGGCCGTGATGGTCGTCAGCCGTGCCATCAAAGCCGCCCGCATGGGCTTGAAAGATGTCAGAAAGCCTGTCGGGGCGTTCCTGTTCCTCGGCCCGACGGGTGTGGGCAAGACGGAATTGGCACGCACGCTGGCAGAGTTTCTCTTTGGCAGCGAAAACGCCATGCTGTCTCTCGATATGTCCGAATTTCAGGAAGAGGCCAGCGTCAACCGCCTCACCGGGTCAGCAACGGGCTATGTCGGCAGCGAGGAAGGCGGCCAGCTCACGGAATGGGTGAAGCAGAAGCCTTACAGCCTGATCCTGTTTGATGAGATCGAAAAGGCGACGGAACGCCTGCCAAAAATGCTGCTGCAAGTGATGGATGAGGGCCGCCTCACCGATGGGCGTGGCAATCAGGTGAATTTCAGCGAAACGGTGATTATCTTTACCAGCAATATCGGCGCGATGCATCTGGCAGTCCCGGTTCTCACCGATGAGGCCAAAGAAGAAGCGCTGGATGAGTTACGCCACAATCCCAAATTCCCACCGGAATTTCTGAACCGTCTGGATGAGATTGTGATGTTCAATGCGCTCTCGCCCGAAAATCTGGCCTCGATTATGCGCATGCTGATTCGCAAGGAAGCCCAACTGCTGGAAGATCAACGCGGCATCAAGCTGACGATTGCAGACAGTGCGATCAAATGGCTGATTGACCAGAACAATGAGCCTGAATATGGGGCGCGTCCTCTCAAGCGCATCATCCGCCGTTCGCTGCGTGAGCCGCTGGCGGATTTTCTCATCACATCCAATCCGCCAAACGGGACAGAGGTCAAGATTGCGACAGCGGCGAAGAAGAAGGGCGGCGGCCTGAAATTCTCGGCGGTCATTAACGGCCAGGAAGTGGCCGTAGAGAGTTAAACCGTCATGACAACCGATGCAACGCAGCGTCATCGGCCTATTCCCTCGCGCCCGAAGACGGGGTGGCAGGCATGGGAGGCGACGACGGGCTATATTTCCCTGCACTACAGCCCCGATGCCACGCTCAAAGTAGAGATCTATCCTCTGGGCGAGGTGGTCGCGTGGGCGGCCACCTTCTCCTGGAGTCAGCATCAGGAGAGCGTTCGGGATCGCGTGTCATTGGGGGATGTGCTGACATCGCTGTGGCAGCAGATCGAGACCTATCACCCCAGTTTGATGGAAGCGCCCGACGCCAAAACACGTCGTCCGATTGGGTATGCTGATGAGGAGTGGTTGGATCAACCGACCTTTGATGTGGTGAGCCGCCTTGTGGGTGTGACGGAAACAGCGTTTCACGGACAGTGGCAGCTCGTGATTGTGTATCGGGCTGTCGAAAAACCAGAGGATCGCGTGCAAACGCGCCTGATCGCCCAGAATGGCGAGACGACTGTTGGCGGACGTGGCCCCACGCTGCGCGATGCCTGCCGTGCGCTGTTCACGACGGCGGCGGTGCGCTTCCGCCAATTCGTACTCAAGCTTTGAAATTTTGGGTGAGGTGGGTTTGGGGGGCGATACATCATGAACCTGAGTTTTGGATAGGTTGATCGGGTTGTGAGCGCAGAATCGGGAGAGCGATCCAATACTGAGGTCATGCATGTCATCGCAGACGAATAGGCCCCGAATCCTGAAAGGCATCGCGGCCCTCGTCTTTGGCAGCGGCGCGGGCGCGGTGCTGTCGTTCGGGCTGGCCCTGCTGATCGGGCGCGGCTGGGGCAGGAGCGGCCTGGGCGTGTATACGGCGGCGCTGGCCTGGATTACGCCGCTCAGTCTGCTCACCGAGGCCGGATTGGGTACGCTGTTTGTGCGCGATCTTGCCCGCCAGCCCGACCAAATGCCCACCTATACCCGCGCTGCTATGCGTCAGCGGCTGCTCATCGGCGGCGGTCTGGCGCTGGCGATCATGCTGCTGGCCCCGCTCATCAGCGATGATCGTTTGATTCAGAGCGGCATTCGTCTCTCGGCTCCCCTGATCATCATTTTGCCGCTGTATGCGACTTTTACGGCCTTGCTGCGCGTGCAGGGGCAGATGGCGCGGGTAGCAGCGCTCACGATTGGCATGTTGGCGGCACAGGTGAGTCTCACGGCGCTGTTGTGGCAGCAGTACGCCCCGCTTGAGATCGTTCTGCTGGTGAATACGCTCACCTCATTGGGCCAGTGCGCGGCGGCGGCCTGGGTGACACGGGAGGCGTGGCGAAATGATTGTGTAGGGGCACGATATATCGTGCCCATCATGCCCCAAATGGATATGAAAAGCCTCATGTGGCGCGGGCTGCCCTTTGCCGTCGCGGGCGTGATGGCGGCGCTGCACATGCGCCTCATCGTGATTGTATTGGAGCAAAACACGACCTCGGCGGTGGTGGGGCTGTATGCGGCGGCCTTCAAAGGCGTCGAGATCGTGCGGCTGCTGGCGCTGGCGGTGTTCGATGCGCTGTTCCCGCTGCTGTCCTCATTGGCGCAGGATCGCGCCCGACTCCAGCGGATTTTCGCGGCCATGTGCGCGATTTTGACAGGCGGCGCAGTGATGGGCAGTCTGGTTCTGGCGCTGCTGGCCCCGCGCTTGATCCCGCTGCTGTATGGTGAGGCGTTTGCGTCGGCAGGGCCGCTGCTGCAAATCGCCGCCTGGGGTATCCCGCTGCTGGTGCTGCGCCAATCGCGCATTTTATACGGCTATGCGTTGGGAGCGGAACATCGCGTGAATGTGTTGATGGGGATTGGTCTGATCGGGCAGGCGCTGGCCGCGCTCGTGTTGATTCCATCGGGCGGCGCGACAGGCGCGGCGTGGGCGTTCGTAGTCGGGGAGGCGTGGGGTGCGGCGGTGCTGTGGATCAGCCGCTTTTGACGCCTCCCGATGAGCATCAGCTTGTGAGGAGCGGGCGGCCTGTGGCGAGGTCTTTGTGCAGAAATTGACTCATTTGGTTGGCCTGCGTACCAACCAATTCAGAGATCATTTTGACGATTTCTCGTGCTTCTTCCCAGAGTAATTCCTGACGTTCTCCCAAACGTTCAGCAGCGGCCTCTTCTGCGATCCCTTGATAATACAAAGCCATTGTCGGTTGGTGATCTCTCAAAGAGGCTTTTTTTGCAAGCAAAAGCTCTTTTTTCAAATGGGCGGCAGTGCGACCCCACAACCCCTTGTAAATATCGTCCGTTGCCATTGCATAATGCTGACGCTTCAAAACATCTACAACCGCTTGCCCCAAAGCACTAACAAACTGGAGACGGCTGATTTTGCCTTGAATACGCATCTGAATCCAAGCATCTGTCTTTCCCTGGGCTTTATACATCTCAATAGCCGCATCGAGGGCCTGATCAGGCGTCATTGCACCAGAGGTCAGTACCGCTTTGGGATTGAGGCGGATTTCATCGACAAATACACCTGACTTCGCTAAAAACTGGCGGATTTCACTCAAGACAGGTCTTGCATGAGTAACTCGTAAATGTTGAGCGATAAGATATAAACTACCATCCGTTGTATACTCTCTATGATAGGTTTTTCCATCGGAAGCCTTGTATTTCAGACGCTCAATTGAATTGAGCATCTGACTCCATATCTCCTGTTTCTTGAAATAAGCCCAAATCGTGCGGATGTCTTCTGTTCCAGTCAAACCACGAACCCAATCTTGAATCGCATAGTAGTGTTTGCCCTCCACAATATGAAAGGCCAGCGGAAAGCCCCATTTCTTTGCGACAAGAAGG
>DAOTUR010000304.1:0-4596 GCA_034436915.1 Anaerolineae bacterium | reverse complement strand
TGGCCTGTAGTTTACTCTTATACTGCTCTCCATGGCAAGTGACCCACTAGTGGGCCATGTGGCATGATGTGCGGCATTCATTTTCCGGGTTTCGAGTTCAAATTGAGATCAAAGAATGCGGTTGTGCACGCCACATGGCCCACTAGTACACGTTGGAGGAAGTTCATAAGCATTTCGTTCAGTTTCTTTTAGCTAAAGTTCGCTATTTGAATTGCTTATCGACTTCCGCAAAGCTGTACTAGGGCTAAAAGCCCCTCCCTTCAGGGATGGGGATGCTTACGCCCTTTCTGATTCTCGCTGGAAGATGAGAACAAATTTTAAAGCTGACGAATGACAGACAGCACCTTGCCGCGCACTTCGCAGTTGTCCGCCGCCACCATAATCGGCTGCATCATGGGGTGGGCGGGCTGCAAACGAATCTGAGCCCCTTCAGGGAAATAATATTTGAGTGTGGTCTGGCTGTCCTGGGGCAGCCATGCCGCGATCATATCCCCGGCAACGGCTGTATTCTGGCGCAGCATAATCACAATATCATTGTCCTGAATCATGGCATCGATCATCGAATCGCCGCGCACGCGCAAGGCATAGACCTGTTCCGGGTCATGGCCTTTGAGCAGCGACGGCGGCACATCGATCAGATTTTCTTCGTCATAATAATGACCTGTGTCATCCGGCATTTCCACAGGCTGGCTGGCGACAATTTGCCCCACCAGCGCCACACGGGTCGGCTGCTGGCTGCTGGTGATGCGCTTGATCTTGGAGCCAGGCAGATCGGCCACAAGACGCAGACCACGAGACACCCGATCCGCGCGTTCCAGATAACCCGCTTCGACCAGTTTGTTCAGATTGTAATTCACGACTGAGGTCGAGTTAATGCCTGTGGCCTCCCCGATCTCCCGAATAGTAGGCGGATATCCCGCTTTCTTCAAATAGCCTTCCATAAAACGCAAAATATTGCGCTGGCGCTCCGACAACCGATTGAACTTTTTCGTCACCATAGACCCAGACCACTTTCACTTACGGGCGGCATGTCATCTTGACACACCGAATGTCTGTTCTGAGTATAACGAACATTGGTTCTCGTTGTCAATCTTATGTTCTATTTTGCAACATAACTGGTGTCAGATTGATGAATATCGATATGATAGAACAAAGAATCGCGTGAAAACGACAGTGCTAGGGGAGGGTTTGGCGTCCAACAATGATGGGTTAACGGCGTGTTCGGGTGTTCTGGACTTTGAACCTCACCCCTGGCTCCACACCACCAGCGTATCTGTTCATCTATCGATGCAATGAAGGTGGTTGTAGGGGCGCGATGTATCGCGCCCTGATTGATTTGTAGGAGATTTGGCTTGGGCAGGATGCATCCTGCCCCTACAAGGGCCGTTATCGCATGGGTAGGTGAATCAGTTCGCGTGCTACCAAGTGTAGACTGATCTTAGCGGGGGCGGCTCAAGACCAACCAGAGGAACCGCGCCACCAACCAGGCGATTATCGCCCACACCACCATTGCAACGATGGTCGTGATTTCCAGCACTGAGTTTGTGCCGAGAACCGGGTTTTGCACTAGAGTCGCAAACAACACGACGAAGGGGTAGGAGATCGTGTCAATGAGGCTGGCGAAAGCATTGGCTGAATTGGCGGCAACCAGATGCAGAAGGACACGGATGACCAGGATCACTTCCACAACGCCGAACAGATAGTAGACAATATTGACGACACGTGCGATGGAGGAATTCTGATTCGCCGCTTCAACGGCCCGATTATTCTCGGCGAGATGGAGATTCTGGTTTTGCTCCGCGATGCGATCAACAGTTTGTTCGTGACGGATTGTCTCTTGAATGACAGGTTGATTGGTTACCACAGTGGTTTTCCTTTATTATGCTGCCTCACGTATGAATTCGTGTCGACTTTTTGTTTGATATGATATTGAAAGTTCTGACACTCTTAATACTGTAGTTCGTTTTAATTTTTATCAGCCCATCGAGTGGCCTATTTATGATTGTCCTCTAGGGGGAGTTGTATGGGGGCTTATCAACGATGACTCCGGATGGGACAATGCGTTTTTGTGGGCGATCCAGTGGATCGCCGATGCACACCAATCCATTTGTATAGTCCGATGCAGAGGCATTGTGAGATACAGTCCCATAGACAACACCAACCTCTATATCCCGCAGTTATAAAAATCCGGCTTACGTGCTTGACGTATACGAACGTTCGTGCTACGCTTACGTGGTAGACCACAGATCGAAAGAGCAGCGATGTCACTGGAATTCAATCAGATCATCGAACAAGTGTATCGCATGGGTGCGATGCTCACTAATCTCGATTTCGATATCAGCGACAAAATGGAGCACGCCTGGGAACTGTTTCGGGATGCCAACATGGATCAGGTCTGGGAGCGCATCGAGTGGGTGCGCCAGCCTGATATCAGCGGCTATCGCGGCGCGGCCCCGCTGAATCTGCCCAATGCCGACCCGATCAATGCCCGCATCGATGAACCCAAAGGCCCGGAACGCGCCACCGTCATCGCGGCAGACGGCGGACAGGTCTACCCAGATGAGCAGGGCACAGTCCATTATTATCTGCTCAATATCGGGCTGTTTGTGTTTCATCACGGCGTCGATACCACGCCGGAGCCATACAGCTTCCCCGAACTCAAGTATCACAGGAGCGATGTACATGATCGCTATGGGCGTCTAGTTCGCAACCGCACGGTGGATGATCGCCGCACGGTCGAAGAAATGCGCCGCCTCGCTGCCGAAGCCTGGGAGCGCCGCAATATCCCCGGCCCACTGATCGCCCTCTACGACAACCGCCTGATGTTTCTGCCCGGCAACGATGCCTATGATGGCGATGCGCTCCTGTCCTCGTATATGGGCGCGATGGTGCATATGCACGATTCCGGCGCGAGTCTGGCAGGTTATATCGACAATCCACATCGCAGCAAGCGCGTGATGGAGCTTCTCTTTTTGCTGACCTTCAATTCGTTTGAGGAGTTGAAACAGCGCCAGCAGGAGTTGAGCACGACAGGCTTCATGGATGGGCTGCGCGATGAGGTCTTCTACGATGCCATCCTCGAACCCGGCCAGCGCTCGGCCATCATGGTGCAAAACTCGCCGCAGAATAAGCTGTTCCGCGACAAAGGCGTCAATTATGAGGTGGCCTTCTTCTATTTGAAGGTCTACAACGGCTATCAATCCAAGATTGTGCGCGTGGATATCCCGGTGTGGGTGGCGCGTGATAGCGCCCGCGTCGAGGCCGTCCATGCCATGATCTTGCAGCAGTGCCGCTTGCAGGGGCGCAACCCGTATCCCTACGCCATCACCCGCGCTGATGAATTGGCCTGGATCGGCGGCAAGGATCGCGCCAAACTGGATGAATTGATCAATGTGCAGGTGCGCCGCGTGAAAGAAGAACTCATCGGCAGCACGCTGCCGGCGAAGGCTCGCACCAAAGAGCTGGCTCGCAGCGACAAGCGCTATCACACGATCCAAAAATGGGGTGATATTGATGACAAATAATGATACCGTTGTGGGCCGCGTCCTGCGGGCCAGCACACGCGGCTTTGACTGCGGCACGCACAGCCGCAATATTCGGGCGCATCATGATTTTGGCGCGTTCGTCAAAGTGCCGATTGCCAATGACGATTATATTTACAGCATCGGCCTGATTTACAAAGTCGAAATCAAAGACGATCAGCTCATCGCAGAACTTGTCCTGGGCGAGGCTGTGCCAGATGCCATCCTGCGCGATCAGCGTGAAAATCGCTTGATTCCAGTGGAGGTGAAGGTGCTGAATGTGGGCTACATGGCGCATGGGCAGATGATTCACAGTATGCCGCCGCGCCCACCGATGAGCCTGGCCGATGTCTATCTCTGTTCGCAGCAGGAAATTTTTGACTTTACGCAGGATTATGATTTTTTTCGGCTTGTGCTTGGGGCGGCAGAAGTCCCCAGCGATGACCTGATCGCGGCAGCGGTACGGGCAGCTTCTCTCGTGCAGCTTGACCAGCAGCAGCGCTATCAATTTCTGGTCGCCTGTGGGCAGCAGTTAGCCCGCGATCTCAGCGGCGATCTCAAGCGGTTGGCGCATATCTTGCGCCTGATTCGGCCAGTGGATTAAAAACCCCTCCCCCTGCCCCTCCCCACTTCGTGGAGAGGGGAGTAAGGGGTGAGGTGTCCCCTCCTTGCGAAGCGGGGAGGGTTAGGGAGGGGTTGCTTGCGAAGCGGGGAGGGGTTTCATATGAAAAACGGCATCTGTCGCAACTGCCGCCAGCAGGCCATCTTCACCAAAAAAGCCGATGGCGATTATGCCATTCCCATACGCACGCTGTCTGTCGCCGCCGTCTATCACTTCATCTGTGCCAACTGCGGCTATATTGAGAATTACATCCTCGACGACAACAAACTGCGGCAGATCTCCCAATCCTGGGAGTACGTGCCTGCCGTAGACACACCGAAGAATGATGACAACGGTAAGCATCCCCATCCCTGAAGGGAGGGGCTTTTAGCCCTAGTGCTTACCAGACTTGGCCCGCAAGGGCTCCGTTAGAGACGAATAGATAGGCACTTCGGAATGCCTCACCAGTTCCGA
>DAOTUR010000303.1:0-7626 GCA_034436915.1 Anaerolineae bacterium | reverse complement strand
TACCATTATCACCGATCCGTTTAGCGGCTTGTCGTTTCTGGTTTCCGTTTATCCTGGCTACCATGAAGTCATCATGGAAGTCTCACTGGCATGGGGCACGAAGGCTGTCAAGCCCGAAGCCATCGCCACCCTGCTTGGATAAAAGAAGCATTCCAGAGAGCCCTCCTTCCCTCTCTGCTTGCCCCTGCGGGCAGCCTCCTCCTGCCCGCAGGGAATACTAGGACCCCATGCCCAACATACTTACCTCTGCTCAAGCCGAAAATGCGTTGCGAGTCCCCAGTGGGGATCTGCGGGTTGCTGACCTGCTGCCGCAGATCGACAGTTTCGTTCAGCGCACGACGGGCCGTGATTGGACGCAAGACGCGTCGATCCATCCGACGGCCGTTTCTGCGGCAACGATGCTGTTGGTGATGTGGTTTGAGAATCCCGCCATGATCGGCGACGCAGGTGCCATGCCGTTCGGGTTGACCCATGCGCTGATGATCCTCGAAGCCGAGGCGTTGAAGTACCGCAAACACAAATTTGACGGCATTCACGGCGCGGGCTCGATCTCGCTGCCGTATGCGCGCCCAGGCGACGACGTGATCAAGTTGGTTGGGATCTATGGGGTCAGCGGGAGTCGGACTGCAGATTTTGAAAGTGAAATTTCTGAGGCTGGCGCGATCCAACAGACGGCCTCCAGTGATCTCTCTGAGAACATTTATGTCGTGGTGCTGAAAAGCCCCGCGGACGATATCGGCATATGAACTTAAACGGACGTATGACCAACCCTGGCGAGCTGCGCACCTTAGTTACCCTGCAAACCCCGACTATCACAAAAGATGCAGGCGGCGCGCAAGTGGATTCCTGGTCGAACTTTGCAACCAACCCCGCCGTGTACGCCAAGATCGTATATGCGCACGGGCAGGAGTCGGTCCGTGATGATGCGTTGAAAACTACTAATCGCATGACGCTGACGATCCGATATCGCAGCGATCTCAACTCGACTCATGCCATCCTGATCGGGAGCGACCGTTGGAAGTTTATCGGCACGCCCGACGACATCCAGAACCGCCATGAGTATTTTGAAATTCAGGCGGAGCTGGTGAAAGGCAGTCTGTAATGGCCAAGGGCAGCTTATCGCTCGCGGGGTTGGCGGACTATCTCGAAGACCTGGCTGCTGCTGCCGTGGATGTAGATGCCGCTGCACAACGCGCCCTATCCGCAGGCGGCGCGGTCGCAGTGGGAGAGATGGATCGACTCGTCCCTGTTGACAAGGGCGCGTTGAAAGCTCATCTTGCCGTGAGCGAACCTGCGCAGGATGGAAATTACTCCTATGTGGATGTTGGTATTTTGGATGCGGATAAGGAAATCGCGATCTATGGCAACGTGCAGGAATATGGATCGTCAAGCGTTGCGGCTCAGCCCTACATTCGGCCTGCCCTGAAAAAGAAGGCGCTGATTCGTAAAGCCATGCAAGCCTCTTTGAAGTCGGAAGGGTTTGTATGACCGCCATCTTCACTTTAGTTGAGACCGCACTCGGAACCATCAGCCCAGCTGTGACGTTTTCGCTGGCTCCGTATAAAGGCGCGAGCCTGCCCGATCAATTTGTTGTCCATCAGTTGATCACGGGATCGCCTGAGCAACATGCCGATGATGCAGAAGTAGAAAGAGGCTATCGGGTGCAGGTCACGATCTGGAGTCGCAGCGGGCTGGCCTCTTTGCCTGATGTGGATACCGCCATGATCGCCGCAGGTTTTATCAAAAGTGCCGAGCGCCAATTGCCGCAGGACACGGAAACGGGTCACTACGGTTTGGCGATTGATTATAGCTATATGTAAAAGGAGAACGTTATGTCACCAATTCAAGCCAATGAAAGAAAAAATGTGGTGGGCTTTCGCGATCTATATATCGCGCTGGTCAGCCAGGATGATGCAGACGCTTATGCCGCAGCCACGCCGCAATATTTTGCGCCCGCCGTTACGGCCAGCCAGGCGCCTGCCACCAATTCAAAAACGGTCTATGCCGATGACGGTCCGTTCGATGTAATGACCAGCGAAGGCGAGACGAAGATCGATATCGAAGTGACCTCCATTCCGTTCGAAATGCAGGCGCTGGTGCTCGGCAAGGAATTTGATGCCGCCACGGGCCGCATGTTCGATAATGGCGGAACCCCGCCCGACGTGGCGCTGTCGTTCCGCTCTGTCAAATCGAACGGCTCGTATGTGTACTTCCAATTTTTGAAAGGGAAGTTCTCCACGCCTGCGCAGGAGAACGCCACCAAAACCGATGCGCCCGATCCGAAGAATACCAAGATCACCTACACAGCCGTAAAGACCATTTATCAATTTGATCTCGGTGATATCAACGACGGTGTTAAGCGCGTGACGGGCGACGAAGACGCGACAAACTTCAGCGGCACAACCTGGTTCAGCGCTGTACAGGTGCCTGTGGCGGGAGCTCCAAGCGCGTTGACTGCTACACCTGCTCCAATTGATGGCGCTACGGGTCAGACCACAACCGCGGCCATTACTTTAACTTTCAACAATCCGCTGGCTGGCAATGCCGAGAAAGGCATCGTGCTTGTACGTGTCAGCACGGGCGCGATCTTTGCGACCACTCGCACGGTCAACGCAGCGAGAACAGTGGTGACGCTGGCTCATGCCGCGCTTACCTCAGGCGCGGTCTATCACATCATTGTGCCAGGCGTGACGGATGTGTATGGACAGGCTCTTGCGGATGCGGTGTACGACTTCACCATCGCATAAATAGACACCTTATAAAACCTGTTGCGATTCTCCAACTTGGAGAATCGCAACAGGTGACTAAATGGAAGGATAAACATGACTGAAATATTAGCGCCCATCAAGCTCGATTTTTATAACGATGAAGATGTTGTTGTGAAAACATTCGAAAGGCGGCGAATTCCAACCTATTTATTTGACACTGCTATTGACTTGCAGAAGGCCTTGCAGAAAAACGAAAACACACAGGAAGTCACGAATGCGCTGTATGACTTCATCGTTGAATTTTTTGGAAATAAATTTACGCGGGAAGAACTCAAAAAGAATACAGATCTGATCGAATGTATCTCTGTTCTTGGTGCGATACCCGCCAGAGCAAATCAGATGGCAAAACAGTTTGCCATTCAAAATGCGGCAAACCCTACTCTCCCATCTCCGAAGAAGAAGTAGACGGAGATGGGAATTGGTTTCTGGGTGTGAAGTGCATTCTCGTCGAAACCTTTCATTGGAGTCTGCGAGAGATAGATCTTACCGATATGGAAAGCCTGATTCCATTTGTGTTTTATTTTCCAAGTTGGAAGAATAAGCTAGCGATTGGAAAGCAGAATAAGCAGGCGGCTTTTGTAGATCAAATTGATTGGTTGTAACGGAGATTGAATGGCTGGCGAAGTAGAAAAACTTTCAGGCAAGCTCGGCATTGACACGACCGATTTCAAGACCGCGATTAGAGCGGCGGATCGGGAGCTTCGCGTACTTGAAAGCGGCTTCAAGGCGTCTGCCGCGGCATTGGGCGATTGGACTAGAGATGCCACGGGGTTGGAGTCGCGAGTCAAGAGTTTGACCAGCCAGATCGATATACAAAAATCAAAGGTGGAGGCACTGCGGGCTGAGCATTTGCGGCTGGTAGATGCCAACGGCGAGACCAGCCGCGCGGCACAGGAGGCCGAGATCAAACTTAACAAAGAAACTGAAACGCTCAATAAAATGAGCGGCCAGTTGAACACTACCGATGCGGCGCTGGCTGAATTGAAAAGCGGCGAGGAGGAAGCAGGCACTGCGGCAAACGAGATGGGGAACCAGGTGGAAGAAAGCGGCTCGAAGATGGAAACTTTCAAATCCGTTCTGGGCGGCGCAGGGGTTGTCTTTAGTGGAATGGTGACGGGCATGCTGGCGGTGGGCGCGGCCGCGATCGCGGCGGTGGGTGCGATTGGCGCGCTGGTTTTTTCTACTACCGAGGCGGCTTCGGAGATCAACGATCTTTCTGTAAAAACAGGCATATCCACGACAAAACTTCAGGAGTTCGATTTCATCGGCAACCAGGTTGGGGTGGGTCTGGAAACGATCACGGGCGCCAATGCGCGCCTGATCCGTTCGATGTCAACCTCTCAGGATCAAGCGCAGACCTACGCGCAAAAACTTGCTGACGCCGAGGCCGCTGGGAGAGACATCGACAATATCGAGTTGGGCGATTCTGCCCGTGCCTTTGAAACGCTGGGCGTTTCGGTCACGGATGCCCAGGGAATGCTGCGTGACAACCAGGCCGTTTTCGCAGAAACGCTCGATGCCCTGAATAAGATCGAGAACCCAGCGCAACGCGATGCGCTGGCCATGTCGCTCTTTGGCAAGAGTGCGCAGGAACTGAATCCGATAATTAAGCTGGGATCCGAGGGGATGGCGGAGATGGCGGAGCAGGCGCACAAGATGGGCGCGGTCATGTCGGAAGAGGACAACGCTGCCTTTGATGACTTTGGCGATAAATTATCGGCGTTGCAGGATGGCTTGAAGGGGACCGTGGGCACGCTGGTCGTTTCGTTCCTGCCCACGTTTCAAGGGGTGTTAGACCAGGCGGGCGGGTATCTCGAAACCTTCAACAACATTGTCACAGGCGCCGATGGCGACTTCGGAAAGCTCGCCGAGGGGCTGACAGGACTCGTGCAACAGATCGCCACAGATATCGCCGCACAGGCTCCGCAAATGTTACAGGCGGGATTGTCCATCGTGAAATCCATCCTGGATGCGATCATCGCCGCGCTGCCGTCGATGCTTACGGCTGGGATCGAGATCATCAAGACGCTGATCACCTTCATCACGGAAGCCCTGCCGACGTTGATCGATGCGGGCATTGAAATCATATTGACACTGGTGGATGCCATTATTCAAAATTTGCCGATGTTGATCGATGCCGCGCTGCAGGCGGTCATCACGCTGGCCACGGGAATAGCGGCGGCCCTGCCGACGTTGATCCCGTCCATCATAGAAATCCTATTGATGATCGTTAATACCCTGCTCGAAAACCTGCCGTTGTTGGTGGACGCAGCAATTTTATTGATCACTGGATTGGTTGAGGGACTGGTCGCTGCGGGACCGATGATACAGGAATTGGTCGGGCCTGAAATGAGCCTGCATATTCTGGGCGCCATTCTTTCGGTGATCCCCGCCATTTTGGTTGGCGCGGCGCAGCTAATGATTTCCCTGGCGCAAGGACTGATCAATCTGATCCCCTCCAAGGTGCTGGATTTTTCCACGAAATTTATTGAGAGCATGTTGTTCCAGGGTGTCATGTGGTCGATCAAGGCCGTACAGATGGGCAAGGATTTTGTAAGCGGCATTATCGACGGCGTTATTTTGGCAAAGGAGTGGCTGATCGAGACGGTCAGGAACATGGCCTTTGACATGATCGAGAATATAAAAAGCGCCCTGTTGATGCAATCACCATCCCGTAAGGGCATGGATATTGGGCGAAATTTCGGATTGTCCATTCCGCTGGGAATGCAGGAGGCAATGGGCGATATCGAAAGACAATTTACAGCCATGACAGGCCGACTTTCAATGGCGGCGGCGGGCGGACTCTCGCCACAATCTGGCAATGTAAATTCGTCTGTGCGGAATGACAACTTTGATTTCTACGGGCCTGTGATTTTTCAAGGCGAAACCCCAGCCGAAAGTTTGGGCGCAAGCATCAAAATGAAACGGTTCTAAAAATGCTAATTACCGTACTTTCCTTCAACGGCTTAACCCTCAACAGCAGTAATTTTCAAACCACGCTGTTGAACCCGCTTGCCACGCCTGCCGCGAATATTTCGTTTATCGAGCAGGCTGAGTCTGATTCTTCGGATGCGGACGCATACACGGTCAGCGTCCAGACCAAGGTGTTGTCCATCACGATCAAAAACCACGCGGCCCGCTACGCGCTGATCAGTCAACTCAAGACCACATTCAAGCGCGGCATAAAGTCTGACCTGTTGGTGTATTTTTCAGACGATGCAACCAATTACCTGATGCCCTGCCGCGTGGTGGATATTATCCAGGACCTCCAATTTCCCGACAATTTCAAAGCCACCTTGCAAACCAGTCTGACTGCCTGGCGCGCGGAACAAAAGACCGTGGTAGTAGAGGCGCTGAGCGGTGAAGAATCCATTGTGATTAACGTGGGCGGCAACGATGAAACGCGCCTGAAGGCCGATATGGTCTTTACGGCTGGCCCTGGCTCAGGTTTTATCAACCAGGCCATCTATCAACTGCCAAACCTACAATGGGCGCTTGGCACGCGCCCGTGGTGCATTACGCTGGATACCGCGGCCATTGTTGGCGCTGGCGGAATGTTGGCCAACTGCAATGATCTGCGCGTGATCATCAACGGGTTAGAGGTACGGCGCTGGATCGTGGCACCCAATACCGATCACACGAAGATCTGGTTTAACGTGACGCTGGCGCGCGGCTATACGTTCGCGTTGAAGACAGCTATCACTGGCACCAACGACCTGGCCAGCATCGATTTCAACTTTGCCGCCAATTCAAACCGCGACCTGGACAATATGCCAGCCAGCGGAATTCTTTATCATGGCAACGAGTGGGTTTATTACAACAGCTTCAACAAAGCCACCCTGATCGCCACCATCGGTCAGCGCGGCGCGTTTGACACGACCCGCGAGACACACGCGGTGAACGATGTCTTTGCTTTCATTCAGAACACCGTGGTGTTGAAGTTCGGAAATTCTGGCGCGACCGATCCCTCCGCCGCTGATCAGAATTACGACGATACGAAGCCGATGATCAGCCTGGATGCTTCTGATAATTTGCTGTGGGTGTGGGACTCTGCAACAGGCTTTTACGACCCCGCCACTCCAGGGCGCACAGCTCAATGGTTGCTCACGCTTGGAGGAAGCGCGGGCTATTATCTGATCACAGAGGACGGCGACACAGGCGATCCCGTGATGGGTATGAAGTTATTGTGGGCATCGAGCACGAGAGTGGGCAGCAATACCAATGGCCACTCTCTATGGAAAATCAATATGGGCGCTCCGATCATTTCCACCGTCACAACGACTGGGAATAAGATGAGAGATATTGGAGTCGATGGAACACTCCTTCCCGAACTTAAGCTACAGGGTCTTACTAGCGCGCAGGCACAATCGGGAGTCCGTTGGGCTGAAACAATTCCCGCCGCAAATGGAGTGTGGGCAGCCAACAACGCCCATGATGATATTACCATTCCGTCAAGCTACAGATATGGAGTTAAATACGAATTCAGAGGTACCTTGGTTGGACTGTCCGGGCAGATTGGACTGTACTCGGAAATCACTGGGGTCAGCATGGTTCTCCTGGATGCGTTCACTGGCGCTACCCTGCTCGCGCAAAAAACCAACATCACGATGGACGTCACGCTGTTAAACGAGACCAACGATGACAGCCTTAGCGCGAATTACCCGCTGCTGGCAAACAAGACCATCTCGATAGATTCAGAAGACAGCGTTGTCACATACGATTCATTTAATTATCACAGCGCCATCATCCTGAACGACGAGACACGGCCTGTCTTCATCCGCCTGCAGCCTGGGGAAAATACGATCAGCCTGATCGGCGCGGTGGGCACAGGCACCATTACCCTGAGCTGGTACGCGAG
>DAOTUR010000302.1:0-8628 GCA_034436915.1 Anaerolineae bacterium | reverse complement strand
CAAACGCCCTTGTAGGGGCGCGATGCATCGCGCCCACGCCAAATTCCCTACAAATCACCAGGGCACGATCCATCGTGCCCCTACAAACCCACGATTCTCACGGATAGGTGAATGATTACTCGGAAGCTCGACTTCTGATCGCCAAGAGTTCTTAATGGGCCAAAATGTCTTTGTAGGGGCGCGATATATCGCGCCCCTACGACAATCCCACCTTAAATTTACGACTTGCACCACTGGTTATATAAGCATTCGAGTTGGGAATAGGCATTTTAACCCCCTTCCAACTGTCTCACGCCGCTGATTTGTGTACAATGGCGGTCAGACACAGAAGTGAGGCACGTATGCCGTTTGAGCTTGAATCCCTCGTTGGACATCTCTATATTATGGGCAAGCGCGTCCTCAAGACAACGCCCCCTGGCGTGCTGGTCGAAGTCGCACCCGCCAAAGCCGCACGCGGACGCGAGGCCGACACCTTTTTTGCGCTGGTGCTGCCCTCCGGCACAGTTGCGCCCAACACCTTTTATGAACAGATGGCGCAGATGGCCGCCGAGCGCTTTTTTAACACGGGCGGCAGCGTCACGGCAGCCCTGCGCGATGTCCTCAATATGCTCAACAACAATCTGTTTGAGCACAACCAGAGCGGACGCACCCACTACGAGGCCAGTATGCTGTGTGCGGTGCTGCGCGGCGAAGAGATCACGATTGCCCGCGTTGGGGCGGCAGCAGCCGTCATACGGGCGGGCGATCAGACGGTGAGCTATCCCGAAGATTTGACCGCCGATGAAGCGCTGTTTCAACCGCCGCTCGGCGTGCAGCCGATTCCGGCGGTCTTCCTCAAGCGCTTCTCGATTGAGGCGGGCGCACGCTTTGTGCTGTCCGATGCCAGCCTCGCCGAAATCCCGCTGGCAAAAATCGATCAGGCCCTTCGCACCGCCAATCTTGAGCAGGTATTGGGCGAGTTCAAGATGCTGGTGACGCTGCAAATTCAACTCATGGCGGTGGAACTGGTGCGGGCCGAGGAGCCTGTCCCGCTGCCCGTCGTCATGGGCGAATCGACGACAGCCATTGCCGCAGAATTAGCCGCTGCCCGCCAGCAGGCCGTCCCCGTGACTGCCGAGCCGGAACTGCCGCGCAGCCGCGCCCGTTCCAATCGCCCGCCTGTGATGGTGGAGGAATCGCGCCGCGCTGTTGGCACAGCCGCAGACTCAGCGGGGCGCAGTCTGCTGGCCCTGGGCGAGGTGGCGGGCAAGCTGTTCGCCCGCCCGATTGATACGCCACCTACCAAACCGCGCTTCTCGTCGCGCTTCCTCATGGCGGCGGTGGTGGGCTTTCCCGCGATTGTTGTGCTGATTGTGGTGTTCTCGTGGGTGCTGCGGATTGGCGAGACGGAATTTGAAGTCTGCGTGACACGCTCGCTGGAGGCGGCCACCTTCGCCCGCACCATCGATTCTAGCGCCCCCCCAAGCATCAAGGCCGCCTGGCAAGGCACGATTAAGGTCGCCAATGAATGTCTCAAGCTGCGCCCGCAAGACCCAACGCTTCTGGCGATCACGCAGGAGGGGCGCACCATCCTCGATCAGGTGGAGTCCATCAGCCGCCGTGATGTCGCTCCGCTGGCAACTCTGCCCGATGCTCAGATTGGCCGCCTCGTGCTGCAAGGTCTCGATCTGTATGCGCTGGACAGCAAAAATCAGATCGTCTATCGCATTCAAATCGGCGGCGATGGCGTCTCAGCGGCGGGTGCGGCCCAACCGATCCCGAGTATGCTGCAAGGCAAAACTGTCGATGGCATCACCATCGGCCCGATCTTCGATATTGCCTATGACGATCAGCAGGGCGGCGCAATTGTGGCGATTGATACGACGGGCGTGCTGGTGCGCTGTCAGCCGCGCTTCATCATGGAGTGCGATGCCCAACGAATGCTCAATGCCGAGAATTGGAAATCGCCCAAGCGCATTGCCATCTGGCAGGGCCGCCTGTATCTGCTCGATGCCCTGAGCAATCAAATCTGGCGCTATCAGGCCACAGGCGGTCAATATGCCTCCAGCCCGACGGAATATTTCACCGACACCGTGCGGCCCAATCTCACCAATGCGGTTGATTTTGACATCTCCACGACGGGCATTGGCAAGGTGTACATCATCTATTCTGACGGTCTGATGTCCACGCATATCTCTGGCGAGACCGAACAGGTGGCCTATGCCAACTTCCCGGATGGCGAGACGCTGAATGATGTGGGCGTGCAAAGCATGTTTCTCAACGACAGCCCGATCAAGCCCGCCATTTTCATCGTGAGCCAGTCGTCGCACACCGTCTATGAGACCACCCAATCCGGCTCGCTGATGGCCCGCTATCGGACGACGCAGGAAGATCAATTTGAGCTTCTGACGGAGGTCGTGATGGATCCGTCCACGCGCATTCTGTATGCGGCGTCGGGCAATACCATCTTCGCGCTCAAGCTGGATCGATGATGATGTTTTGAGACGAGCATCCGTAGGGACGAGGCCCGCCTCGTCCGACATTGTGGACACGGCAGGCCGTGTCCCTACATACCCTTCTCTCGTTTTCACAGGCTGTATGGCGCATAACGCACGGCAAAATCGTTGTTCAGAGAGACCTGCCTCCTCCCGAATGGCCTATCTTTGAAACAATCCCGTCCCGAGTGCGTATTGATCTATAGAACCGTTAAACGAGATAAAGCGAGATCCTATGAATCCCCAGGATGAAACCCCCAAGAGCGAACAAAAGCAGAAGCAGACCCAGGTCGATTGGTCATTCGATTTTGGCAATGTCGGCGACAGCATGAAACGCATGTGGTCGCAGAATGTGAACAGCGACGAACTCCGTATCTCAGACTTTTCGGCCCCTAAAGACAGCACTGTCCGCGCCGATGTTGATATTTCCTTCTCCGTCGGGCGCAGCGCTCTGCGTGCGCTGACCGCCTCCGATCAGCTTATCAGCGCTCACCTCAAGCATGTGGGCGAGGTTGATTTTGAGGTGACAGGCGACACAGTGAAGCATGTCAGCCTGCGTCAGCGCGGCGGCGTATCGTTCAATGCGGGGATGCAGGCCATGAGCCACAGTGATGATCTGCTGTGGAGTGTGGCGCTCAGCCCGGATGTTCCGATCAATCTCTCGCTGCAAGGCGGGGTCGGGCCTGTCAACATGGATCTGACATCGCTGCAAATCACGGGCCTGCATGTGCGCTGCGGCGTCGGCGTGATTGGCATGGTGCTGCCTGCCGTTGACGCGGCACACACGACCAAAATTGAAGGCGGCGTAGGTCAGTTCAAGCTGCAAGCCCCGTCAGGCACGAGCGGCAAATGGGCGATTCAGGCGGGCATCGGCAACATTGAAATCGTGATTCCCTCCACGACAGCCGTGCGCCTGACCGCCACAACCGGCCTGGGCAACATCGTCTTGCCGCCTCACTTTCAGCAGATGAAGGGCGGCGATTTCTTTGGTGAGCGCGAATGGAAGACCGAAGGCTATGAACTGGCCGATCATCGCCTTGTGATTGATTACAAGGGCGGCATTGGGCAGCTTCGGATCAAGCTGCCAGAGACGGTCTAGCCTTCACCCCAACCTCTCCCTCGTCCTCGCTTTATCAGGGCACGATGCATCGTGCCCCTACCCTCACCTACGGCTTCTTGATGCCTTTAATTTCAGCATCGGCGGACAGCAGCAGATCGCTCGCCTCCTCAAACGCCGTCTTCGCGGTGTCAGCGGCGGTGTACTGCGTGGGGGCAATCGCGCTCAGGCTGGAGTCGGCACAGAATTTCTCGAACGCCTGCCACGATTGGCGCGAGAGCGTCAGCCCGGTGTTGATATCATTCAGGGCTGTTATCAGATCCTTCGGCGCAGCATCCAGCAGCGCTTGATCGATCACATAATCCTGTGGCAGCACAGGCGCGGGCAGATTGCGGCAGCCGCCCGTTGAGCCGGACTTGATCACATCATCCCAATACTGCCGCAACAGCGTGTTAGAGCCGCCGCTGCTCGTCATGGTGCTGACGATCTGGCGCATCCCGATGATGTGCTTGGAGTATTTCTGCGGGTCGAGCGTGGCGGTGGGCGTCGGCGTTGAGGTGGGCGTGTTAGTCATCACAGGCGTTGCTGTGGCCGCCGCCACCGCATTGGGCGTCACGCCAAAGGTGCTCAATTGGGCGGGCAGCTTGACGAGCGTCGTCTGAATAGCGACCAGCGTGCCATCATAGGTATTGGCCTCGGCACGCGGGATGGGCTTGGCTGTGCTGCACGCGGTCTCGTAGGCGGTGACAATCGGGGCCATATCGCTGCGGGCCTTGTTGAGCGCATCGGTCACATTGACCAGATCAGCCTGCGTGCCTGTGGGCAGCACAATCGGCACAGTCCTTTTCAGCTTGGCGCGTGTCGCCTCGCAGGTCTGCGGTTGTTCGCGGGTGCTGTTGAGCATCTCGGTTCTCAGGGCGGAGGCATTGCCGCTCAGGATGGCATAATCGGTTTGCAGCAGCGCCGCAATCCCTGGCACATCAACGGGTGTGGGAATCGGCGTAAAGGTCACGCCTTCAATCGTAGGGACAGCAGTTTCCAGAGGCGCATTCGTGGCCGCCGGTTTCTGGCTGAAGGCCATCAGGCCCAATGCCGACAGCGCCGCAAACGACAAAAACAGGATGCCCGACAGAATTTGCAGCGGGCGGCGCTTCAAACGCGAGCGCTGACCCAGGGTCTCATGAAACACAATCCCCTCAATTAAGGTTTGAGCGTATGCCTGCCGTTCAGGGTCATCATCAAAGTAGGCATCTTCCAGCGCCTTGAACATGCCCAGCGCCTGCGCCGCCGCCTCTTTCATACCTGGGGATTTATCGCGCTGATAGACCTTGACGAGCGAGGGAATCGACTCAACCTCTCCCAATTCGCCCAGCATCCGCACAGCATCGCGCCGTTTCTCGACGGAATTCTGTTGGGGCTTCAGGATAATTCTCTCCAGCCCCTTGACCTTCTTTTGAAAGGCCATGATTTTGGCCTCTTGCTCCGCGTCGATAGCCCCTGCGGATGCATCCTTATCGTAATCCTGTAACAGATCATCGTCCTGATCGACCATTGCCATCCCTCACTTGGTGCAGCGCCCATTATGGCTTGATTCTACGGAGAAATCACGAAAAAGAAAACGTAAGGTCACGGCCCTCTCCATTTCCTGTGAACGTGATACGCAAAAACAGACCGTTGCAAGAGCATAGAAGATTTCAATGGCTCTGACAAAATTCTATGATGGATAGAACCACACTCCAAATTGGTCTATAATGGACTGATACAAGCAGTCCGATTTTCGGGTTGAATTTAAGAAGTGACGCCACCGGAGAGGGAAGGGCATGGTTGATCTGAATATTCCATTAAATCGTGAGAGCGAAGAGCCGATCTATCGCCAACTTATTCGCCATGTCAAGCTGCAAATCGAGAGCGGCACGCTGGCCGCAGGCACACGCCTGCCCGCCAGCCGCGAACTGGCCCAGATACTCGATATCAGCCGCATCAGCGTCGTGAATGCCTACGCTGAACTGCGGGCCGAAGGCTATCTGAGCGCTCATACGGGACGCGGCACATTTGTCTCCCGTGATGCCCATCCCGCCGCCAATGGAACCCGCCATACTTCCAATGGACATGACCATCAGGATGACAGCACGCTGCCGGATTCCTCATTGCGCGATATGATGCGGCTGGCGCGGCGGGCTGGCGTCATCAATTTCAGTCATGGCACGCCGCCGCCGGATTTCTTCCCCATCGCCCAACTGCGCGATGCGATTAATACGGTGCTGGATCGGGATGGCGGCAATGCCCTCACCTACGAGGCGTCTGAGGGCTATATGCCGCTGCGGGCCGCTGTGCGCGATTATGTCAGTGCGCTCGGCATTCGCTGTACCGCCGAGCATGTGCTCATCACAGGCGGGGCGCAGCAGGCGATTGATATGGTGATTCAGGCGCTCGTGACTGACGGCCAAACGCTGGTGACGACCAATCCGACCTATGTCGGCTTGATCGATATTGCGCGGGCGCGGCGCATCCCGCTGCATGGCGTGGCGATGGATGATGATGGCATTCGCCTGGATATGCTGGAAAATTATATTCTCGATCAGCATCCACGCCTGCTGTACATTCAGCCCAGCTTCCAGAATCCGACGGGCAACATCATGCCGATGCACCGCCGCCGCCAACTGCTCAATCTGGCGAACGAGTACAAGCTGCTGCTGCTGGAAGACAGCGTGTATCACGAGTTTCGCTATGAGGGCGAGCCGCACCCGCCGCTCAAGGCGCTGGATGAGTATGGCAGCGTGATTCACGTCAGCGGCTTCACCAAAGTTCTGCTGCCAGGGATGCGGATTGGCTATGTCATCGCGCAAAATCAGCATCTGGAGCGCATCGTGCGCGTGAAACTGGCGGCGGATATTTCAACGCCGAGCCTGAATCAGCGGGCGATTTATCTGATGCTTCAGCGCGGCATCCTGGCGCAGCAGATCGAGCGCAACAACCGCGAATTGAAGCGCCGCCGCAACGCCGCGATGGAAGCAGCCCGCCTGTATTTCCCGCAGGGGACGGTGTGGAATGTGCCACAGGGCGGCTTGTATCTGTGGGTGCGCCTGCCGAGCGATGGCCCGACAGCGGCGGAGCTGTTCGTGGCGGCCTTGCAGCGCGATGTGGCGTTTGCGATTGGCAATATCTTCTATACCAACGGCTGCGGCACGCACCGTCTGCGCCTGAACTTTGGGATGCAGAAGCCGGAGATAATTCACGAGGGCTTCCGTCGCATCGGGGAGGCGTGGCGTAGTCTGGCGCACGAGTACGACGATTTCGAGAAGGCTCCTTTGCTGTAAAAACCCATTGAACCACAGAGATCACAGAGAAGATGCTGTATCCTGATGTGGTCTTTTGTGGTTCAAGACAGTTGGGTTTATGCTGGAGGGCCGTTATGAGTAAAGAAAAAGGCAAATCGCATCCCTTCGCCGGGCATTTGCGCGACACGGAAGAGATATTGTGGATATCAGCGCGGGCAAATACGATCTCTTGGCAACGAGCCCTCTATATGGGAATCGGTGTCGATATTGCGATTACAATTTTTATTATTCTGATGATTGCCATGAACGGCTATTTCAGAGACTATGATGTTATGGCCGTCGTCTGGATTGCCCTCATCACCACCTTGCTTTGCAGTCCCGTCGCATTTGTCCTTGTGTTTACCCAAATACGCACTCAGCACCGCACCCAACAAATCTACGCTGTCACAAATGAACGCCTGCTCTATCGCATCGAGCAGTCTATTAAGACCATCACCCTGGAGAATATTCCCGCAATCTCTGTCTTTCAGGGCAGCAGTGCAAAAGGCACATTAAGTTTTGGGGCCGAGTTTCCCATGTGGCCTGATGTTGAAAATACTGCCGCTGTCAAACAGATTATCGAAGACGCGAAGGCACAGCGGACACAAACGAAAACCCTTTAAGCCTCGCCCATCTTGCCCTTCTTCGGCTGCGGGTCAGGCCTGAACTGCTTCAAGCGTTCGCCCTTCTCCGAGACCTCAATCAGGCTTTGCAGATGCTTCTCGCGGGTGTCTTCGCGTTTGGCGCTGATGATCCACCAGATCGCTGCCTTTTGATATGTAGGAGCCTGCTTCTGGAAGAATGTCCACGCTGCTGCATTGGCTTTAAACCGTTCCTCCTGCGCCTCGTTCAATACAAGGCTTGTCTGATCCTGCTCAAACGAATAGATGCCTGAGCGCTCCGCCTTGCGCTCCTCAAACGTCTTGAGTCCAGCGGGCAGCATCCGTCCCTCAGCGCTCAATCGCGCTACATGATTGACATTCACATCGCTCCAGATGCTGCGCGGTTTGCGCGGCGTAAAGCGCACCGTAAAGCTGTCGTCATCGTTCCGCCTGCGAATGCCATCAATCCAGCCATAGCACAGCGCCTCATCGAGGGCTTCGGCATAGGTGATGCCCTTTTTGGCCGAGTCTTTTTTGTAGAAGCCCAGAACGAGGTCTGTGGCTGTGTCATAATGTGTTTCGAGCCACGCCCGAAATTCGGCAGGGGTGGCAAAGAAGGTGATGTCCATAGCATATCCTTGAATAACCTGAGTTTTGATAGATTTTACCCTACACCATCCTCGCCAATGCGCGGACGAATCAACGCATCCGCCTCATCGGATGACGACTCCATCGTTACCTGACCGTTGGCGACATCGGCCTGTCTGGTGGTGGCAATCCATTTGTCTGAGAGCGTTGTGCCTTCAAAATCATCACTGAAGTGGTGTCCGATACAAAAAATATGTTTATTCTGAGGTGTGTGGTTGCCTTCTCATTATAATTAGGAAAGGCTCTATTCTTACGAACAGCAGACAGGAGCGCGGATGAAAAGCAAAAACGATTTCAAAGATCACGGCGATCTGAAAATCGAAGTCACACAGCCTCTGCGCTGCCTGCAATGTGGCTATGATCATCTTGAGCGCGTGGAACTCTCCGGCACAAACAGCCGCCCGTTCATCATGCGCCTCGCGGAGAAGACAGGCTTGAGCCGCTTTTTCCCCAAGCAGCATCATTTGTACGGCTGGCGCTGCATAGAATGTGGCTTTTTGATGTGGTTCACGGCGCGATATCTGGATTGA
>DAOTUR010000301.1:0-5084 GCA_034436915.1 Anaerolineae bacterium | reverse complement strand
CCGACATTTACAGTCTCGGTGTCGTCCTGTATGAAATGCTGACCGGCGAACACCCTTTCCCGAATATCACGTCGATTGAGCGCCTCTACAAACACATTAACGATCCGTTGCCCGATATCATGAGTCTCGATGTCGCCGTGCGAGACAACGTGAATGACGTGGTTCAGAAGGCAACGGCCAAGAATCCGCTCCAGCGCTATGAGGGTGTTACGGAATTTGCCAGCGCTTTTAAAGAAGCCGCTGGATTGAACCGAGTGACCTCAAGCGACACGGTAGTCGAACTGCTGCGGCAGCGCGAACATGAAGTGTTGAGCTGGATGGTTGCAGGCCTATCCAACAAGGAAATTGCCGGAAAATTGGTGGTGACAGTTCCGACTGTCAAATGGTACGTCAACGAGATTTTTCGTAAGTTGCGCGTGCGAACGCGAGTCCAAGCCATTATTCGGGCGCGTGAATTGAACCTGATTGTGCCTGCTGGAAGCATCTCGGGCGAGACAGCGCCCTCCGTCATCCTGGATGAACAGGCTGAACTGAAAAACCCCTATAAAGGGCTGCAAGCGTTCCAGGCGTCTGACGAACGCGATTTCTTTGGACGCGAAGATTTTGTCCAGAAACTGCTCAAACGGATGACCCCTTCTCAATCTCTGACCAAAACCGACGACGAGTCGCGTTTTCTGGCGGTGGTCGGGCCGAGCGGCAGCGGTAAATCGAGCGTGGTGCGTGCGGGCTTGATCCCGGCCCTGCTGCGCGGCGGCATTCCCGGCAGCGAACGCTGGTTTGTGGTCGAGATGGTGCCGGGCGCACGCCCGTTTGATGAGTTGGAAATCGCCCTGCTCAAAATCGCCCCTGGTCATGTCCAAGTGCGCGATCAACTGCTGCGCGATGAACACGGCCTGCTGCGGGCAACGCAGCTTTTGCTGCCCAACGACAACAGCGAACTTGTGATCGTGATTGACCAGTTTGAGGAGGTTTTCACGCTGGTCGAAGACGAGACCCTACGCGCCAATTTCCTCAACCTGCTGCTGGCGACCGTCAATGACAAGCGCAGTCGGGTGCGGATTGTGCTGACATTGCGGGCTGATTTTTATGATCGTCCGCTGAATTATCCCGAATTCGGCGATTTACTGCGCCAGCACATGGAAACGATTTTGCCGTTGAGCGCAAAAAGCATTGAACGGGCCATCATAGAACCTGCCAAGCGCGTGCATGTGACATTTGAGCCAGGGCTGATTGCCACAATGGTCGCAGATGTGAATTATCAAGCCGGGGCGCTGCCGCTGCTGCAATATGCGCTGACTGAGTTATTTGAGCAGCGAACAGGCCGACTCATTACGCATGAGGCATATCAGGCGATTGGCGGGGCCGTAGGGGCGCTGGCAAAACGCGCCGAAGCGATCTATCAGGAATTGTCGGAGGAGGCGAAAAGCATCACACGGCAGATGTTTTTGCGGCTGGTGACGCTCGGCGAAGGCGTCGAGGACACACGGCGGCGCACTCTGCGGTCTGAATTGGCGGCGGTGAGTCCCAGTAACGACCTACTGGATGAGGTGATTGATACTTACGCCAATTACCGACTACTGGCGCTGGACAATGATCCCGCCACGCGCACGCCAACAGTCGAAGTCGCTCACGAGGCTTTGCTGCGCGAGTGGGAGCGGCTGCGCGGATGGCTGAACGAGAGCCGTGACGATATTCGCTTGCAGCGCGGGTTGGCAAACAATGCGGAGGAGTGGCAGAAATCAGGCCGCGATGACAGCTATCTGCTGATGGGGTCGCGCTTGACGCTGTTTGAGGGCTGGAAGTCGACCACGACGCTCAATCTGACGCCGAATGAGACCTCTTACATCAATGCGAGTTTGACACGGCGTGATCAGGAGGCGAAAGCAGAGATTGAACGGCAGGCGCGTGAGAAAGGCCTGGAAAAACGATCTCTGCGTTTTCTGCGCGGATTGGTAACCGTGCTGGTACTCGCAACGCTTGGAGCATTGGTATTGACAGGAGTTGCAGTCAATGCAAATCACCTTGCTCAGATCGAGCGGGGTAATGCGGAGGCGAATTTCAAACGAGCAGAGGCCCAACGGCTGGCCTCAGAGTCGAAAGGGTTGGTCCCCCAGAATGGGAGTTCAAAACTCACAGCCCTGCTGGCGATTCGATCTCTCAACATACAGTATACAGGGCAAGGAGATGAGGCCCTCACTGCGGCATCATTTCTCGATTACCCAGTTCAAATTTTTAGAGGTCATACTGATCGAGTTAAGGCGGTGGATTACTCGTCTGATGGTCGTTATGTGCTGACGGGTAGCGGTGACAGCACAGTTCGCTTGTGGGACATCACGACAGGACGGGAGATCAAACAATTTTCAGGCGATATGAAGGACATCAATTCGGCTGTGTTCTCACCTGACGCACGGTCCATTCTGACAGGCAGTCGCCACGATCACACTGTGCGTATTTGGGATGTTGATACTGGCAGTGAGATCAAACGCTTCCCAGATGGCAATAGTGGCATGTTCTCGTTAGATGGGACAAAAGTCTTTATCTATTCCGAAGTGAGTACCATGAGTCAGATGATTGATCTTGCTACTGGCAAAGTACTCCATGTGATTGCCGCCCCGCAAACAGCGCGCCGCCCTGAACAAAGTGGCTATTCACCCGATGGAACGTTGTATGTGGATACACCAGCGGATGGGGACATGATCTCTATCCGAGAGGTGAGCAACGAGAACGTCATTCTCAACTTTCCACGTCCCAAAGCCTACAATAACTTCGCGTTTTCACCCGATAATCACTATTTCCTTATCACCAATGACGACAATAACTCGGTTGCCGTTTGGGATTTGGTGACAGGAGAGCTTCTGTCTCACCTGATAGGAAATACTGAGGAGATCATCTCCGCTGTCTTTTCGCGGGATGGCCGCCAGATCGCCACAGGGGGAGAAGATCGCTCGGTTAGAATATGGGACGTTCAGTCAGGTCAGGAAATTCAGCATTTTACAGGGCATACGCAGGCCGTTCGCAAGGTGGCTTTTTCTCCCGATGGACACTTTGTTTTGAGTGGAAGCTTTGATGGAACAGCCCTTTTATGGGACCTTATGCCTTCGGGGGACCTGCCGCAGATAACCGAGCAGAACAACGCCATTAATGATAGCGTTCTATCGCTGGATGGCCGTTATATTGCGGCTGGTCGAAGGGATGGGGTAGCCGTCTTGTGGGATGCCCATACGGGAAGGCTCTTGCAGACGTTTCAAGCCAATGATAAACCGATAGGGAATATCCACTTTGTCACGCAAGGAAACCGATTGGTGATCGGTTCGGATACCATTCGTATTTGGGACATAAGCAGCGGTGACATGATCCGTGAGCTTGATTTGGAACCGGCCGGGCTGATTGACTTCGATATTTCACCCGATGAGAAATATGTGGCGACGATTTATGGGCAGGTGATGGCAGGACCAGCAGAGATAGTCCTGTATGACCTGAACACAGGTCAAGAGACGCGACGTTACGCCATCCCGATTGGGGCGCATTTCGTTCTCTTTTCCCCAGATGGCGCTTATTTACTCACCCAATCATCAACAGATTACTCAGTGCGGATATTTGATGTGGAAAGTGGTACAGAAGTATATTCTTTTGAGCAAACTATTCGTACGCGTTCTACGAAATGGCCCAGCGAGTTTTCGGCTGATGGTCAGATACTTTTCATGGGATCTGTCAGTGGAATGGTCTCGCTGATGGATCTACGCACGGGTGAAAAACCGCGTGATCTTATCGGACATCGCGATACGGTGGGCGATGGAGCGTTTTCCCATGATAAACGTTATCTCGCAACGGCGAGCGACGATAATACCGTCCGTATATGGGATCTGAACACGGGGAGAGAAGTGCGCCGTATAACGTTTTCGTTTATCCCCTACAAGGTGGATTACTCAGCCGATGACAGTTACTTACTTGTTCTTGGCAGTGATGAAAAAGTTCATGTGCTTTACTCAGCTGTCGATGTGACCGTGAAGAATCTTTGCTCACGTTTACTCGAGGACTTTAGTGCCGATGAGTATGAGGAGTATGAAATTTTTGACGCCTTACCAACCTGCCCAAAGTTTGCCTCGAATATGCCGTAAAGGGGAATTCCCCACAATCGAAAGAAGTTGATTGTGGGATCCTGCTCTCTTCTATAGGTCAAGTGATAGCAGGCGGACGAAACGCGGCGGTAGGATACTACACAGAACGTCCCAGCCTGTTGAAAAAGAGATTACGCTGGATTACAGATGATTTAGCATCTCAACTGCGGATGAGCCTCCTGGAACCAGATCAGAGGCTGATTGGTACGAATCAGACTACAATAGTCTTGTACTTTCACTGCCTGGAGAAACACTCTATGGTTGAAAGAAAATCACAGGACGCTATATCCTACGTGACGAGCTCGGTTCAGGGAGCATGGGCACCGTCTATCGCGGGCTGGATTCGGTCACTGAACAGAATGTTGCCATCAAGCAGCTCAAAGCGCACATTGCCCAACCGGAGATGATTGAGCGGTTCAGACGCGAGGGTGAGGCACTGCGCGATCTCAACCATCCCAACATCGTCAAGATGCTGGATGCAGTGGAGGAGGATGGTCATCATTACCTGATCATGGAATACATCGCGGGCGGCGATTTGACCTCGCTTCTCAGCCGGGGATTGATGCCTAGTGGGCCATGTGGCATGACGCAAAGGATAAAGGTAAACTACAGGCCATTCTGACAGATGTTCGTTGAGTCGCTGAGAGCTGCTGCCGAATATCGCGCTCACTGAACATGCCGCCGCGTACAGGCACCTGACCCACCGAGGCGATGAAGGGCGCGTTCTCGGCTGGCGCGCCGCCGCTGCTGTCGCCTGCCACCCCAGACAAACGGGGTCGGATCGGCATTCCAACCCCGCGCCGTTGCCTCGAACCACTCAATAATCGTCGCCACCGTCCGGGGATAGGTCCCCTCAAGGGCCCGGCGCTTGATAATGCGCTGGATCGACTCGGCCATATTGAGCCAACTGCCGCCCAGAGGGGTATACAGGATGAGAATGCCCTGCTGATAACACCAATTCACCCA
>DAOTUR010000300.1:0-11590 GCA_034436915.1 Anaerolineae bacterium | reverse complement strand
CATCGCCTAATGTGACGGTGTATCCGGTCAGGCTGGTATTGCCCACAGGACATTGATCCGGCACGCCTGCATCATTGCAGGCCATCTCGCCATTGGCATCCGTCAGCGGTTGGCCGTCGGCATTGACCACGCCCACCGCTGCATCTGCCAGATCATCAGCGGCGATGGCGTACAAACGAATATCACTGCCGCTGTTGATGAGCGTAGGCGGCACATCGAGCGTGAGCAGCGCTTGTAGAATCGCCGCCAGCGACGGGTTGTCCTCCGCGACCAGAGTTTGACGCAGCGGCGTCTTCCAGCCCTCCACCAGCAGCGTCAGTGTACTCGGTTGGGCGCTGCCGATCAGCACAAAAGCGGGCGGTGCGTCCAGCGTCACCTGGGCGCTGTTGAGAGTGGGGGCTGTCGCCAGATCAGGCAGCGTCAGGCTGTAGCTGCTGGTTGTGGGCGAGACAGGGGCGCAATATCCCTCGGTGGGCGATATCATCACGGCCATCGTGACGGGCGAATCAGTGCCGAGGGCGGTGAGCGTCAGCGGCGTCTCAGGCGAGATGGATGATGTTTCTGTCGTGTCCAGAGACACTTTGACGCCGTTTGTAAAGGCTTCCTGTCCATCGCAGCGCAGCGTCCATGAGCCATCGCCATTCGGGATGACCTGGGCGGAGATGGGTTTGGGCTGAGGGGTTTCAAGGCTCAGGTAGACAATCAGCGTATATGCGCCTTCGGTGTTGGTGTTTTCAACACGGATATTAAATGTCGATTGCTGTGCAATTGGCAGCCAAATTGCTACATCCTTCTCCTGAGCGGTATAAGCGGGAACAAGAATACCGCTATAAGATTTTTGGGATACTGGCCCAATACATTGTGTTGGTGTACAGGTTACAGGGCCTTCTTGGGCTGTCTGAATCACCTCTCCATTGTCATCGACCAGAGAAACACCAGGAGTATATGAGTCATCGATTCCTAGAACATCAACGCGAAGAGGAATATCTCGGCTTGGTGGTACATCCCCGTAAAGCGCTTCTGGATTAATTGATACGGTATATAAGTCTCCTGCTCCATCCTTCGGAGTGATTCGCCCTCCCTCAACGATAAGACTTGTAATACCAGAGCCATTACCAACTGAGACACTGTTATCTGTTGATGCATCGGCCCCAATCCAAGCACTATAAGATGATAGGCCATATGTGTATTCCTCCCCGCCAGGATGTTTCTCTATAACAGATACGCCCTCCGCCAAACCATCCTGAGCCGCACATGTCACAGCGCCGTTGGCATCTGTCGCCGCCAGAGTCGGCACGGTCTGGTCGGTGATGACGCTGACGAAATACGAGCCGGGCAGATCATCTTTGGCGGGCGGCTGCGCGGGTAGGCTGATCGTCATTTGCGGTGTGATAGAGCTTCCATCGGGGCAGGTGACAGACGTCATCTCCTGCGCTGAGATGTTTGCAGCAAGAGCCAAAAAGACAACACATGCGATCAAGCGACGCATCTGTGATTCTCCCGTATTGAACAGTCAATCTCTATTCTATATCGTCTGGGAGTGGCGATGAGATATGGGGGACTCATATGCAGCAACTTAAGCAAATCACCTGTCGTCCGCCTTGCTTTTGTCCTGTCGTCAGGGGTTGAAAACCCCTGCCTTGCCTTTTGCGGGACTGAAAGTCCCGTTCAAACCATCTTTTGGGGCGTGTTTCGGCGGGGTTTTCAACCCCGCAACACGGGAGACAGGGACTTTCAGTCCCTGGCGCAAGCGATCTTGCCATGTCATATGCGGATGGGACGGTTATTGACATGGCTCAAAATCCTTAAATTGGTGTATATGGCGATGAGATATGGGGGCCTGTACTCTGAACGATAAACATGTACATTTATCGCCGTGAACGCCCCCTGATCGAAAAGACGCCTCTCTATGCCCGAACTGGCCGTTGTCATCGTCAATTACAACACACGCGATCTACTGCGGGCCTGCCTGAGTGCCTTGCAGCGCTCGACGATTCTCCTGGATATCATCGTTGTCGATAATCAGTCGGCAGATGGCAGCGCGGCGATGGTGGCACAGGATTTTCCAGCGGTGCATCTGCTGGCGCTGGAGGAAAACACCTGGTTTTGCGGCGGCAACAATCGCGGGATTGCCGCCGTTAACGCCCCCTATGTCCTGATGCTCAATCCCGATACCGAGATCGCGCCCGATGCCTGTGAGATCATGCTCCGCACGCTGCAAGACGCGCCGCATCTGGCAGGCGTGACCGGACACATGGTCTATCCAACAGGCGAGGTGCAGCGGACAGGCTCGCGTCTGCCCACCTATGCCGATCTGCTGATTGAGAACAGCCTGCTGCGTCTGATCCCGCCGCTGACAGAGACCCGCCGCCGCGCCCGCTGGTATGCCGATTGGGGGCGGGATACGGATCGTGATGTCGAGGTCGCGCCGGGGTCGTGTGTGCTGCTGCGCCGCGCCGATGCACCGCTCAACGGCGATCTGCGCTTGTACTTCCCGGAGGACGATCTGGCGCGGCGTTTGAATAAGCCCTTTCGCTTTGTGGCCGCCGCGCACATCGTCCACCACGAGAAGGCCGCAACGCGCTCCTGGCGGGCTACACACGTTTATTTTGATGATCTGGTCATCTACGGCCACACGCATCACGGACGCCTTGCAGCGGGCCTTTTGTGGCTGTTCTCGCGGCCTCTGTATGCGGTGATGGGACTGGCATCCCAGGCCCGCATATACCGTTCTAAGATGCGCTCAAGCGCCTCGTAAGAATTGGCTCGTATACTGACAGTCAGAATAAGAGAATGACATTCTAGCGAATGTCACAAAGTCACAGGGGAGTTGATCATGGCAACTGAAACAGCAACATTAGGCGGTGGGTGCTTCTGGTGTATCGAGGCGGTCTACGATGAACTTGAGGGCGTGACGGATGTCGTCTCCGGCTATGCAGGCGGCCCGCGTCCCAATCCCACCTACAAGGACGTGTGCAGCGGCACAACGGGTCATGCTGAGGTCATCCAGGTCAAGTTTGATCCGTCGATCATCAGCTATGCCGATATCCTGCGCGTGTTCTTCACCATCCATGACCCCACGACGCTCAATCGTCAGGGGGCCGATGTCGGCACGCAGTATCGCTCAGTGATCTTCCACCACTCGCCCGAACAAAAGGCGACAGCCGAAGAGGTCATGAAAGAGCTGACCACCGCTGGATTATGGGCCAACCCCATCGTGACGCAGCTTGCCGATGCGCCGACCTTCTATGAGGCGGAATCTTACCATCAGGGTTACTTCGCATCCAACCCACAGGCCGGGTACTGCTCGATGGTGATTGCCCCGAAGGTGGGCAAGTTCCGCAAGCAGTATTTTGATCGGCTGAAGAAGGTTGCGAATTAACGCATTCGTTCGCATATCAGCAGGATAAATCAAGAACAGGGGGCCTAAAGCCCCTTGTTTTCATTTCTGGGCGCTAGATAAATTATTTACGCACTTATGGAAATCAGCATATATTAATCTTCACTAATATTTTTACGATGATCCCCTCCTCGTTGAACGTTATGCTCAATTTGTATACCAACCCCTCCCAGGCCCTCCCCACTGCGTAGGGAGGGAGTAAAAGCGTGCTGCGCCCCTATTGGTCGCAGGTTGAGGAGCCTAAATCTCAAATTCCATACCCGGATCGTTGACGATGGGCTGGGCATCCGTCTCCCGATTGACCTTCTCGGCCCAATCGGTCACATCCTGCACAATCGGCGGGAAGGTGTTGTAGTGCATCGGGATGACATAACGCGGACGAATCAGCTTGATCGCCTTGATCGAGTCATCGATGCCCATTGTGTAGGTATCGCCAATCGGCACAAACGCCACATCAATGCCCTCATCACCGATCAGCTCCATATCGCCAAACAGCGTCGTATCGCCCGCAAAATACAGCTTGCGATCATCCGCCGTGATGATAAAGCCGTTCGCTTCGCCGCCGTTGCTGCCATCCGGAAAGGACGAGGTGTGAATCGCCGCCGTCCACTTGAGGCTGACGAAATCGCCGTGATACGTGCCGCCCGGATTGCCGCGCTCAACCTGTTTGACGCCCTGGCTCTCAAACCAGTTGCCCATCTCAAAATTGCACACCACCGTTGCGCCCGTCCGTTTGGCAATCGCAATCGTATCGCCCACATGATCGCCATGTGCGTGCGTCACAGCAATGATGTCTGCGGGAACCGTGCGGATATCTGTGCCTTCGGCTAGCGGATTTTCTGAAATAAACGGGTCAATGAGCAAATGCCGCCCGTTGATCGTGAGGAGAAAGGCCGAATGGGCAAACCATTTAACGGTAATAGGCATAAAAATCTCTCCCAGAGGATATTCACGATGTAACCACAATCTGATTTTAGCGCAATGTGCTCATAACAAAGGATAACATTCTTCTAAACAGGCATCGGCAGCCGAATCGTAAAGGTTGCGCCCTGCCCTAGTCCGGCGCTGCTGGCGCTGATACGGCCCTGATGGGCGTCGATGATGGCCCGCGCAATGCTCAGGCCGATGCCCAGCCCGCCATGCCGCCGCGTCATATGATCCTCGACCTGATAAAACTCTTCAAAAATTTTCTCTGTCTGATCCGCCGCCAGCCCCATGCCCGTGTCAATCATGGTGAGGCTCACGGTGCGGCCCTCGCTGCGCTGCGCTTCCAGGCGGATTGTATCGCCTGCATCGGTAAAGGTCATGGCATTGTGCAAAAGATTGGTCAAAACCATCAGCATCCGCGTCGTATCCACGCGAATCGGCAGATCAGGATCGGGGATCACAATCGCAATGCCATTGCGCCGACTTTCCAGCAGCGCCCCCACCTCGCGCTCAAAGGCATTAAACAGCGCCCCGACTGTCGTCTCTTCCAGGTACAAATCTTTGGGCTTCTGCTTCAAGTAGCGCAAATTCACCATGTCTTCGATGATTTTACGCAGTTTGAGCGCACTTTCCATCACCTTTGAGGCGTTTTCCTGCGCCGACGCACTCTCCTCCATCTGCAAAAAGCTGGCATAACCCATGATGACGCCCAACGGCGTCCGCAGTTCGTGGCTGGCAATGGCGATGAAATTGTTCTTCAAACGATCCAACTCCGCCATTTCTTCATTCGCCCGCTTCAGGCGCATGACCAGCTTGGCCCCTTCAATCGCCACCGCTGCCTGTGCTGCCAGAATTTGCAGGTACGAACGATCTGCATCCGTCCAGGGCAAATCGCGCTTGTTGATCGCTTCCAGCACGCCAATCACGCGATCCTTGTAGGTCATCGGCACGCCGAGCAGCGAGCGTGTCTGGAACTGGATGGCGTCATCCACTTTATCGTAGTGGCGCGGGTCTTGCTTGGCGTCATCGACCTGAACAATCTCGTTGGTTTGCAGGATCGTCCCGGCGATGCTCTCCATCGGTACAGGCTTGCCGATCAGGTTGCTGGTGGATGCGGCGGTGGTGGAGGCAGCGAAGACGAGTTGATTATGGCGGTTGTCCCACAGCAGCACCGACGCCGCCTCACATTCGGTGATGGAGGTGGCGGCCTGCATGATGGTTGCCAGCAGCGGCTCCAGCTCCATCTGTACGTTGAGGGACGCGCTGATTTCGGCGAGTTGGGTGAGGAATAGCACCTGGCGTTGAAGTTCTTCAATGCGCTGCTCTAAAAGCTCTGTCATTATCTCTAACCGCTGATTTTTATACGCTGATTTGATTTTAGCATGTTCAGGCGCTTTTAGCGGTAAGGCGGTTCTGTTGGCTGCTCGCAGCGGGTCGCCTGTTCATTCCTTTCTGGATGCGGCGCGGTTGTCAGTTAAAGAATCTCTCTGAGGTGGTGTTGTAGATATCTCTATAGCCGTAGTAGTAGTGGTGTCAATCTGGTAGATAACTCTAATGACATAATTTTATATCATATTATATATATTATTTTTGACCCCTTGAGAACCTATAAAGCCCCGATTAACGAACACAAGATCTAAAATTGATGAAAAGAAACACCGAACAAGAGTATAGTAAATATACTTTCTTTTGTTTACAGATTGTTTACAACTTTGTTCAAAACTTTTTTCTTTGAATATAACTTTGAAATTAAATGATACAAATCTTTCTCCATCAACATGCCTGCGATATATATCGCAGAAGTTGTTGACAGGGAATGAATAAAATGAAAGTTTTATTCAAGTTGTACACGGGTATTGAACATGTTATTGACACGATATACACACCAAAACCCAACTTTATCGACAAATTATATTGAGTTATGAACATTATAACGTCTTATTTCTGTCGATTATAGGAAATTTTGCCATGAAATGAGGTTTCAAACGTTGGTGAATCGTAGGGGCATGGCGTGCCCCTACGGGTTATTCCTCGTCTTTTTGATCCTTTTTACGGCCTCCTCTATACCCGCCCCGCTGCATAGATGGATCAATATCAATTCCATACTCTTTGGCAAGATATTCAGAAATCAGGCGTCGAATGATTGCGGCAATCACACGATCTTCTTTTTTAGCAATATTTTGTAGAGCCTCTTGCATGTCATCAGGCATATTCATGATGATTTTTGCCATAGTCACCTCTTTACAAAGTATATATCTAGTATATACTTATATATACGAAAAACTGATCGACATAAGGAGATGATAGCATATGGATGTAAAACGCTGTAAAAAATGTGGCGAAACGAAGCCTACAAATATGTTCTCAGGCAATGGACGACAAAAGGATGGATTACATCCCCGGTGTATACAGTGCCTGTCTGAGGAATATGAGGCAACCCGTGAGAAAGCACGCGCAAGAGCACGTGCTTTGAGTACACCGAAACCTCAGGATACAGTTATGTTCTGTTGTGCGAAATGCAAAGAAATGCTGCCAAAGAAGATGTTTTCAGCCACAATAAAGAAAAGAAACGCTTTGTACTATGTATGTAAAATCTGTAACGATAAAGCAAATGCAGCAACCATAGAAAAAGCACGTCACTTTCTAGAGAGGCTTGAAGTTAGCACAGATTTAAATTCATATGAAGAAGTTGATCCAAAACCGAAGATTAAAGAGGCGCGATCTTTAGAAGTTCAAAAGATTACTCAGAATGAAGCTGAGGAAAATATAACGACGGGATCGCAGCGCTGCTTGGAGTGTGGTGAGATAAAGCGTCTGGATATGTTTGGCCTCAGCTTCACTAGAAATAATGGAAAGCAAGCATGTTGTAGAGAGTGTAGACTACTATTCTCTGAGAGAATGTTTGTAACAGTACCACATACTTCTAATCCCAAAGACCCCAAGCAAGCTAAAGCAAACCTCCTTGAGGAACGTCGTGCTGCTAAAGAGGCTTATCGAGATGCAAGTCGCAAAGCAGGAGAAGAAATTCGCGCTGCTAAACAGGCTGAACAGGAAGCAGCACGAGTCGCTGCAAAATTAGCAGCGGAAGAATACCTCAAAACTAAACGTTTCCCCAGTTGTCAAACGCTACAAGAAGCAAGACAGACGGCATATCTCACACGCAAAGCGCGAATCCTAGTCAATGGTGGTTCTCACACCAGTGCAGAAATACGACAGCTTAAAGAAGATCAGGATCACAAATGCGCCTATTGCAGGCGACAAGCAGCCCTCTCTGAGGATCATATTATTCCGCTGCAACAACGCGGTAGCGATGACATCTCCAATATGGCGATGGCCTGCAAACGCTGCAATTCAGAAAAGGGTGGGAGAACACCCGAACAGTGGGTTGATCGCTGGTATGAGCGCGAAACCCTCGATCCCAACCAATAGAAGGGTCTCAATTGGGCGCAGTGCGCTGCATACGCAAAAGTTAAGGCAGAATGTTCGTTTTGGGCATGACATGTCATGCCCCTACAAGGTCTACCATGTGGTTTGAGCGCCGTAGAAAAGCGTTTTTGTAGGGGTTTGGCGTGCCGATACGAAGTCAGCGAAGCTAAACCCAGCGTTTTGCGCCCAAAATGTCTTTTGTACATCGACCCCTCAATAGCGCACGTACATATCTGTCTGGCCGTAGTCCTCAAAGCCCATACGCCGATACAGACCGTAGCCCTCCTCTGAGGCGCTCAGGATGCCCACCTGATAGCCCTCCCCTCGCGCCTCGATCAAGGGGGCGTGTGTCATGGCCGTGCCAATGCCGCGCCCGCGTGCGTCCGGCAGAGTCGCCACGCTGTAAATGCCCGCCACCCCACTCGCCAGCAGCATGGTGGAGCAGCCCACCGGCACATCATCCAGCCAGCCAATGTAATGACGCAGCGGCACATCCGCCCCATAGCCCTGGCCGGAATAGCCTGTGAAAAATGCCTCGTTGATATAATCGAGAAAATCATACGGCGCAGAATTGACCTTGATCCACTGGCGCAAGACCTCATCGCTCTGCACCCGCGTGATGCGAAACGTGGGCGGCGTCGGCGTGGGCGGCGTCAGGCGGGCCAGCGGCAGCCACAGCGACGGATGTGTTTCTAAGTGAAACATCTCCGCTTGCAGCAAATCGGCCAGATTGAAGGGCTGCGACAGCGGCGACAGCCACCACATCATCGGCAGAAACACATCATCATACGGCTGGATGATGCGCTGAATCGCGGCGCGGGCTTCATGTGGCACAGGCGAGAGGCGCGTGCGAATAATGCTGTTGAAGAAGGGATTCGGCACATCGGGCGTCAGCAGGCGCAGGCCTTCGGCGTCATCGAGGAGCTGTGTGCCGGGGATCACGCCGAAGCCGCGCACATAGGCGCACAAATTGGCTTCTGTCGCCGTCTCGATGTCATGCAGAGTAGGAGTGGCAGAGAGCATAGGACACGTCATAGAGGGTAAATGTTGATATGCAAGAGTTGGGCCAGCGCCACGATCAGCGGCGCGATTGCCAGCGCCGGCAAAAAGTTCGCCATGCGCGGTTTTTTGACATCCAGCAGCACGAGCGACAGGCCGATAAGCAAAATGCCGCCGACAGCGGTCATCTCCAGGATCAGCGGATTTTTCGTCAGTTCGGCAACATCGGCGCTGCTGTTCATCAGGCGGGCGAGGATCATGCCGAACAGCGCCAGGCCGCCCTGCACGACGAAAATCGTCAGACAGGTCGCCAGCACGCCCACGCCAAAGCTGGCAGCGAAGGCCATCGCCGCAAAGCCATCGAGCACGCTTTTGATGGCGAGGGCCTGGAAGCCGCTGGCGAGGCCCATGCCATCCTGGATTGACCCGGCAAACGTGAGCGGGCCGATGCAAAACACGAGGCTGGCCGTGACAAAGCCGTTGATGAAGCGCTCACGGCTCGATTGCTCAGAGAACGCGGACGGGGCATCATCGAGCGTGGGTGTGCGTCCGGTGAGGCGGATTTGCAACCAGCCCGCCAGCCGTTCCAGTGCGACATCGAGGCGCAGCATCTCACCGATCATGACGCCGATGACCGTTGCCAGCAGCGGGATGATCGGGTTGCCCGTCTTGGCGGCATTCGACAGGCCGACGAAGAGCGTCATCAGGCCCAGGCCCGTAATGATCGACTCTTGCATCCGTTTGGGCAGACGATTGCCTACCAGCAGCCCGATGATGCTTCCCAGGGCCACCGTCACAATATTGAGCAGAGTTCCATTCATACAGACACAACCGCTTTCAGCGCAGGGCGAAAAATCTGATTCTACGCCCAAAGCCGCTCGCAGCGCAAAAGCCAATTGCAATATCAGCCAAATTTAGCGCAGGAAGTTGACCAGCGTTGCCAGGGCGCGTCCGCGTGCATACAGATTCTCAAGGACGATGCGCTGCTGGCTGGTCAGCGGTGCGGCTTCATCGCGCAGTTGCAAATGCGCGAAGCCGACGATGAGATTGAGGTCATTCTTGAGATCATGGCGCAACTGTTGCAGTTGTGCTTCATCCCAGCCCTCCCAATCCTGTCGGGCGATCTCCAGACGCTTATAAAAGCGCAGCGCCGCCTCCCGAATCGTGAGCAGTTCCTGATCGCTGTCGGGGTTACTGCTGGCATCAAGCGGCAGAGTATACGCCTCCTGTGCCAGAAGCTCCCCCATCGTGACGAGTTGATTGTGCGATGTGACGCTTGTCACGGTCATAGTCTGAACCTCTATAACACTATTTTGCTTGGCACACGGACATAACCGATTGACGGCATGTCATCCCTCAAGATCATTTTTGGGTGAGCTGTTTTCATCATTGGATGTTTGCAAGGTATCTGCTCCCGCCAGCGGCAGATGTACGGCCATGCCTTCTTCGTGCGTCCCCTGCGAGGTGAGCCGTTCGAGCGTACCGCCCATAGCGGCGAGGCGTTTGTAATACACCTGATCGGCAGCGGTTTTGAACAATCCCTCCCACTGCACATCAGAGATTCGCAGGCCGCGTGCGACGAGGCGCAGCGCCATTGTGTCTTGTTCGCGCTGGTTGTCGATCACAAGCGTGCCAAAGGCCATCCACTCGCGGCCCATCGTGGCGACAAGATGCTGTAACAGGGCGGTGGTGTGCAGCGGATGGTACAGCACCGACGGTGTATCTGGATCGATCTGCTGGACGAGGATGATGGCGCTGTCGTGCAGGGTGTAGCGCACAATCGGCCAGACAGGAGCAAGCGCAATGTGCAGCGGCAGCGCCTGGGGTGGCATCTCGGCATTGACCCGATAGAGCGTCCGCATTTCTTCTACCAGGACAGTCAGCGCCTCATTGATGGCATTGCACAGAGCATTGACGCGGCTGAACTGGGCATCTTCAGCGTCGGTGTAGCTTTCATAGCCAATTTGTGCGGGCTGGATCTGGAGCAGGCGGGCATAGCCCTGGATCGGCGTGAGCAGGTTGCGAAGGTGATGCGCCTGGGTGTGCCACAGCCACCAGCGCAGCGCATTCGCGTCGGTGGGTAGCGCCGTGATCGCCACATCGAGATCGTGGGTGCGGGCGATAATATGATCGAACAGAGGATTTTGCAGCGTCGTGAAGAGAGCGGCAAGCTGATCAACCTGCTGGCGGAGTTCTTTCACCTGATCTAACAGCACGGTCATCGCGGTTGCATTCTTACGACAGGATTCATTCATCTTACGATACAAGGTTTGAATCCAGCATTGAGGTTTGCGGCGAAGCAGCGCTTTCTATAGAGGCGTGACGGTTTACATCATCAACGCGCCCAGGGCAGCCGCACAACCACGCCCTGCCCCTTGCCCATCATACGACGAATTACACAGAGGGAGTGAAAGAGAGAAGGATCGTAGGGACACGGCCTGCCGTGTCCGAACATGTGGATAAGGCGGGCCTTGTCCCATATGCAGCTTAAGGATATGTGGCATCTGATCAGCAGGCGGCATCCGCTCTCACCAGCGGCTAAAGCCGTCTGTCTAGGGATTACGAAGCCCCGTAAACGGGGCTGCAAACGCGCCTGCTCCCTCGCTATGAGCCCCATTTATGGAGCTTTCTAACTGTAGGCGGACGGCTTTAGCCTCCGAAACGCGGCGAGCAATGTCCTTAAAAGCCGTTTGATAATGCCATTCGTTACAAAAAAATGTATTTTGGCGTAGGGACAGGGCCTGCCCTGTCCGTTCATCGCGTGAAAATGGACAGGGCCTGCCCTGTCCGTTCATCGCGTGAAAATGGACAGGGCCTGCCCTGTCCGTTCATCGCGTG
>DAOTUR010000299.1:0-9538 GCA_034436915.1 Anaerolineae bacterium | reverse complement strand
CCGCCGATAAGACAAAACAACGAAATCGGGCGGGACGCGTCCGTGTCGCACAACGTAGAGCGCAGTGAGGCTCATGCGTGCGGCAGAAGCCTCCGCCTTTAGGCGTGGGGAGCGCTCACCTCTCAAGTCTTAACCTGGACTTTGCACATGACAGGGAGAAAAAAGGAGGCAGAATAACCATATTGACCTAACCGCCAAGAAAGGTTTGAGATGATTAATCTGCCTGGATGGATGATAACAATTTTGACAGACTTTGCATCGGTGATTTATGGGGTGAGCACAGGACGGAAGGTTGAAGTTTTGGTCGTGGGCGCGATTTTAGCGACCGTCAAGCGAACCGTGAGCGCGGTGCTGCATGTGATGGGCTTGAGCCAGAGTGGGACATACGCCCAATATCATCAGGTTCTCAATCGCGCTGTCTGGTCAGGGCGCGAAGCGAGTGGAGTGTTGCTGCGGATGCTGCTAAAGACGTTTGCATCGGCTGGGGAACCGTTGGTGTTTGGAATTGATGAGACATTGGAACGGCGCTGGGGCGCGAAGATCGCGGTGCGGTCAAGCAAAAGCCACTTGGTGAAGCCCAGCGGCTTGCGCTGGATCAGTCTGATGTGGCTGACGGAGATCCCGTGGACGCATATGGTGTCGACGGATCGGCTGACGGTGTATGACATTCATGCCAAACGCGGTATGGCTGCGCGATTTGCCGAACATCGGCTTTTTACCGCAATTTGCACATTTCGCCATAATTATCTCCTCGTTCAAGTTTTGCGAACACGGCTCACCACGCTACTACAGAGACGAACAAGCGACAATATACGATTTATCCTGTGATTTCTTAACTTCTAGCCATATAAGATTTAAATCTCTTCTCTTAACATCAGGGGTTGTTATCGTGATGGAGAAGATGCCATGAAACGTTGGTCTTTACTGTTTGTCTTGCTTGTCTTGAGCGCCAGCCATATCTTCGCGCAAGGCTCTGCTGCTGGTGAAACCCAGCCCTCCCCTAACAATGCTGTCGTTGCTGTGTCTATCTGGGTGAACCCCTTTGATGCTGCCCAAAGCCTTTTGATTACCACCGAAGAAGAGGCTGGTATTATCACCTATGACCTTGATGGCAAAGAACGCCAAGTTCTGGCCGTTGCGGGTGAAGCAGGTCAAGTCGATGTGCGTTATGATGTCATGCTGAATGGAAAACTTTCTACACTTATTGCCGTTGGCATCAACGACGCACCAACCATTTTGTTTTACACGATTGATCCTGAAAAACGTGAGCTGTCTGCGGTTGGGGAGCTGAAAACAACTGTGCCTCATGCAGGGCTGTGTCTTTTTGTCAGTCCGGTGACGAATCGTCATTATGTGTTTAACACAGGCGGCGATGAAGGAATCGTTGAGCAGTATGAACTGATCGATGATGCCAGCGGCGCGATCACAGGGCAGCTTCAGCGTTTATTCCCGGTGGGCGGCGAGACCAAAGGCTGCACGGCAGATGATGAACTTAACAACATCTATGTCACCGAAGGGGATGCGGCGATCTGGCGTTACAATGGCGAACCCGAAGCCGGGATGGAGCGCTCCCTTGTTGACTCTGTCGGTGGGAATATTGAGACTGAGCTTGAGGGCATCACTCTGTATCAATCCAAGGGCGAGGGCTATCTCATCGCACCTGATCAAAAAGCCAATCGTTTCCTGGTTTACAAACGCGATAATCAAGACTTCGTCGGAACATTTACCCTGAACGCTGCCAGCGGAATCGATGAGGTGACAGAGCCTGCCGGGGTGAGCGTCGTCAGCGCTGCGCTGGGAGACGCCTATCCCAATGGATTGTTTGTGACTTCGGATGATGCGAACACAGACCCCGATGAGAATGTCAATTTCAAGCTGGTGTCGTGGACGACGATTGCCGACCTGATCGCACAGAGCAGCCCTGCCGCTGCGATGAGCACACCAGAAGCGGAACAACAGGTTGCTGAGAAGCCCTTTATAGTTCAGGCGTCTGTTGAAACGGAACCTGTGCCTTCCGGTGTCGATGCTGCTGATGATGCGGCAATCTGGATTCATCCGATAGATACGAGCCTCAGCACCATCATCGCCACTGACAAAACCGATGCAGGCGGCCTCGTGGTTCACAATCTTGATGGTAGCATCTTACAGCAGGTCGCTATTGGGGCCGTGAACAATGTGGATCTGCGCTACAATTTTCTGCTTGATGGTAGCCTGATAACGATTGTTGCTGCAACCAATCGAACCAATAACAGCCTCATTCTGTATCGTGTTAACGAAAATACGCGGGAGCTTGACAATGTTGCCGCCCGTGACATCATCTCTGACGTCAAAGAGGTCTACGGCTTCTGCCTGTATGTCAGCCCCAAGAGCGGCCTGTATTATGCTTTCATCAACAGCACAGAAACGGGCAATGTTGAGCAGTGGGAATTGTTCGACACAGGCAAGGGAAAAGTGGATGCCAAGAAAGTCCGTGAGTTCCAGGTCGGCACACAAACCGAAGGCTGTGTGGCCGATGATGAACTCGGATTTTTCTACATCGGCGAAGAAGATGTGGCTGTGTGGAAGTACGGGGCGGAACCCGACGCAGGCACAGACCGCACCGCCGTCGATACCACTGATGAAAAGGGACATCTGACGGATGATGTCGAAGGTTTGACGCTCTATTATGCCAGTCAAGGTCAGGGCTACCTCCTGGCATCAAGCCAGGGCAGCAGTGAATATGCTGTTTATGAGCGTGCCGAAAATAATGCCTATCTTGGCAAGTTTATCGTGTCTGAGAGTGACACAATCGATGGCACGTCCGGCACTGATGGGATTGATGTGACCAATGCCTCATTGGGGACACAGTTCCCCAGCGGCGTCTTCGTTGCACAGGATGACTCCAACATTAAGCCAGATAGTAATCAAAACTTCAAGCTGGTGTCATGGAATCTTATCGCTCAGGGTCTGGGTCTGGCAACTGACACCACCTTTAACCCGCGTTCGATTGGCAGCAAGTAATCTTTAGAATCGGCAGTAGGGTCTGAAAACGCCCTGCTGCCATCTCTTTTAGCGCGGCGACATGCGAATCGCCCCGTCCAACCGTATCACCTCGCCGTTGAGCATGGGATTCTCGACAATCGAATGCGCCAACTGTGCATATTCGGCGGGATGACCCAGGCGCGATGGGAACGGAACCTGCTGACCGAGCGAGAGGCGGGCGGCCTCCGGCAGCGAAGCCATCAGCGGCGTATCGAACAGCCCCGGCGCAATCGTCATCACGCGGATGCCATCGCGGGCCAGGTCGCGGGCAATCGGCAGCGTCATAGCCACAATGCCGCCCTTTGAGGCGCTGTAGGCCACCTGTCCGATCTGTCCATCATAGGCGGCAACAGAGGCCGTGTTGATGATGACGCCGCGTTCTCCCTCTGCATTGGGCGTGTTTTTGAGCATGGCAGCGGCAGACAGGCGAATCGCGTTGAACGTCCCGATAAGATTGACGCGAATCACGAGTTCAAATTGATCGAGCGGGTGCGGGCCATCCTTGCCGACAGTCTTGAGGGCGCGGGCAATCCCGGCACAGCTCACCAGAATATTGAGAGCGCCAAACGTCTCGACAGCCGTTTGCACCGCCGTTTGCATATCGGATTCCTGGCTCACATCGGCCCGCACATACCGCGCTGACTCGCCCAACTCCCGCGCCAATGCCTGCCCGCGCTCATCGTTCACATCGACAATGACAATATTGGCTCCCTGGTCGGCAAAACGACGCACTGTCGCTTCGCCCAACCCGGATGCGCCCCCAGTGATGAGGGCTGTGGCGTGTTGTAATTGCATTTTTTGATCTCCTGAATAAATGTATGGGTGATGATTGACCCCACCCCAACCCCTCCCTACGTAGTGGGGAGGGGAGCGCTCACGCTTTTCCCATTTCATCGAATGAGAACATGAACGAGATGAAATATGACTCGCCCATCAGCAGCACACTCAGGGGCTGATCGGGTGAGCGCGGCTTGAGGTGCGGTTCGCCCACCATGACTTTGTGCTCCAGGCCGTGATGCTCCAGCACAAGCGTCAGGCGTTCGGCCAGTGGCAGCGGCATTTGCCCCAGCAGGCCGCCGCCCGATTGCAGCAGGGTCGCCAGCGGTTGCTCGACATTGAGATACATCGGGAAGGGCCGCCAGCCCTGGAAAGTCGTGGCATGGGCCTGGGCAATATCCAGCACCAGCGCATTGATATCGCTGGGCGTACCGCGAAAAAAGACCGCAGCAGGCGGCGCGGTGTATTCATACAGCAGCGGATGATCCGTCTCAATCCGCACATCATCGACGGTCATGCCCAACGTCATAACGCGGTGCTCAGTGGCCCCATTGATGCGAATGATATAGGTGCGAATCGGGCGCAGGCCCTGCACCGCCTCATCGTATTCGGCAATCTGTGTGACGAGTTGAATCTCTGTCGGCATCGCGCCCACCTGGGCGATGAGCAGGGCGGCCTGTCGCTGCGGGCTGGCAAGATCGTTGAAGAAGGCTTGGCGTTTGGGCATCGGACGAGAACTTTCAGGCGGGGGGCTGGGTAAAACGTTCGCGCAAAAAATCGAGGTCGGGATAACTGGTCGCCGCAGCATCGGCCAGCATACGCTCAAGATCATATGGCACAGAACGAAAATCGGTCTCGATTCCATCGGCAGTGATGGTTAGCAAGAGCCATTCGGCCATGCCCGGTGCAGAGAAGGACATGCCCACGCTGCCCGGATTGAGCACGCGCCAGCGGCCCAACGTGCGATCCATCTTGAGATGGGTATGACCAGCGACCAGCACACGGCCCTCCCGATCCAACAGGGCGTCAGCGGCGACTTCATCGGGCGTGGTGGGGCGAAGGGCGTTTGAGTCATCGCTGCCGGGGATGGCATGAACGCCGATGAGCGTGCTATAGCCATCGATGTGCTGATGCAGCTCTCGTCCAAGCAGGTGCTGCAAAAATTGATAATCGGCAAAATTGAGTTGATTGGCTGTCCATTGATAGACCGCTTCAAATTGGCGGTTCCGTTTGCGATGTGTCTCATAGGCCGACTCATCGGATGGAATATCAAGGTGAGGTCGTTCGCCCGTGACGATATAGCGATCCGTATTGCCGCCAATGTAGCGAACTTTTTCTTTGCCATGCTGCTCGTGGAGCGCCCGCAGACGCTGAACGCACTGGGCGGGACGCGATCCCATCAGGACAAAATCGCCCAGAAACCAGATTTGATCCACCTCACCGATGCGGGCCAGATCATCCAGCATGACATCCAGCGCCGCCAGATTGCCATGCACATCGGAAAAGACAGCAAAGTGCATGTGGTTGATCCTCTGAGTGGGTAAATCCTAGCCTGGACTATACCATAGGCGCACGAGACGCCCCAAGAGCCGACGAACGAACAATATAAGAAACATCTATGAAACCTCATACTCTTTCGGCTACGTAATCTTTTTTTTACTTTTGTGGCGCATACTCAGCATAGGCCGTATAAGACATTTGGTCTAAGAGTTGGGTGTATTGGTATTCAGGAGTCGTGGGCATTATGGATATGGAAGCTGTCGAGAGGGGTCACAACGGTACAAACGGGCAGGGATCATTTGAGGATCTGCTGAGTGAATATCTCTACATCGAGCCGCAGCGCGGACAGCTTTTGCCGGGCGTGATTATCGAAGCACGGCGCGATGAACTTATTCTCGATGTTGGTCTCAAGCGCGATGCTGTTGTGACCCGTAAAGACCTGAGCCGTCTCTCTGGAGATGTGCTGGCGACGCTGACACCAGGCCGCGAAGTGACCGCATTTGTCCTTCAGCCGTATAACGAAGAAGGCGATCTCATCGTCTCTATCAACAAAGCGATGGAGATGGAGGACTGGATTCGGGCGCAGAAGCTGATGGAAAAAGATGAAATCACCGAGGCCATCGTGCTGGATGTGAATAAGGGCGGGATGTTGGTGAAGTTTGGCAAGCTCATGGGCTTTGTGCCGAATTCGCATATTGAAAGCATTCCCCAAACAACTTCTCCGTCTCGCTTGGACGAGATTAAAGAAGAACTGATCGGCAAGACCCTCCAACTGAAGGTCATTCAGGTGGAGACGCAGCGCAACCGCCTCATCCTGTCAGAACGTGCGGCGCGGCGGGCTGCTCGCAGTGAGCGCCTGAGCGAATTGACGATTGGGCAGATTGTGACCGGGCGCGTCGTGAACATCACGGATTTTGGCGTGTTCGTGGATATTGGCGGCGTCGATGGCATGGTGCATATCTCCAATCTCGATCATCGCCATGTCAATCATCCGAGCAATGTGGTGAGCATTGGCGACAGCATCCAGGTGCGTATCGATAGTGTCGATCTGGAACGTGAACGTATCGCGCTCAATCGCAAGGCCACGCTGCCTGATCCCTGGACGGTCTTCACCACGCGCTATAACGTGGGCGATCTGATCGATGGGCTGGTGACGAACGTTGTCGATTATGGCATCTTCGTGGCGGCCCCGGGCGGGGCGCAGGGTCTGGTGCATACCAGCCGTATGACCAACATCGGCCTCTCTACCCCACGCGATATGTTCAAGGAGGGTGATCCTGTGCTCGTCCGTATTGCCAATGTGGATTTTGAGCGCAAGCACATCGAACTGAGCATCGACGATGTGACCCAGGACGAACAAGCCGCCTGGATGTTCGCCCGCCGTCAGCAAGAGCACGCGGCGGAACCTGTGATCGAAAACCTGAGCGATTCATAGAAATCGCAGTCGCAATCTCTCCCTGTCGTGAGCGTGGGATCGTGTGCATCGATCTTACGCTTTTTTTCTTCCGCACAGCAACGAGTGAAGCTGCACCAGTGGATCGCCAACGACTCTCTTGCCGTGACTCGCTCTTATCGCTATGATCACACGAACTATACACATTGTTAACGTCACATGGCTGCACTTCCCAATCACTATGATATGCTCGGCGTGATGCCCAAAGCCGACGCCACTGAGATCAAACGGGCGTACTACGCCAAAATGCGTCAGCATCATCCCGACAGCTTGATGGCGGAACGCGCACGCCTGCACATTGTCGGCGATCAAAATGCTCTCCGCGCCCTCGAAAAGCGCCTGGACGACGCCAAAAAAATCTCGCAGCGCTTGAATATCGCCTACACCATCCTGTCTGACCCCGATCAACGCGCCGCCTATGATCGCCAGCGCCGCGACGAGCGTGAACACGCCATCCGCGCCGCCCAGGATGATGCTCGCATCGTCGTGAAATCGCGGCCTCACCGCCGCCCTGCTGCCACTTATGCCCCATCCAACACACCGTCGCCTGCCCCCAAACCCGATAAATTCCCTATCGTGTGGGTGGTAGGCTTCTTCATGATGCTGTTTGTGATTTTTACCTTCACGAGCAATTTCTTCGGCTATGGTTTCAAGAACACCTATGTCATCTCGCCGTCTAAGACGCCGAGCGGCTATATTCCCGCTGGATCGACGGATGCGACGGCCACCGCCCAGGCCCACGCCATCGAAAAAGCGATGTATCTGCTCACGGCCACGCCGCCCACGCTTGAGACGTATCTGCGGGCGGGAGATCGCCTGCTGGAAGATGGCCTGTTTAAATATGCGCTTGATAGCTACACCCATGCGCTGCTGCTGGAACAGACCGCCGACACCTACGTCAAGCGGGGCCGCACTTATGCCGCCCTACATCAGGACGCGGATGCCCAGAGCGATTTTGCCGCCGCGATTGCGCTCGATATGACATTTGGCGCAGCCTATGCCGAACGCGGCCTGCTCATCTTCGCCTACTGGCAAACTAGCCAGAGCGCCAATGATGCCGCGCTGGCCCGCGCCGATCTGACCCAGGCGCAGGTGTTGGGCGACGACTCCCCGTCAGTGCAGGCGGCCCTCGCTCAACTGCCGTAAAAAAGCCGCATCCAATCCAACATCGCGGACAAGAATCAGAGCGTCAATTGATCGGGAATCGCGGATAATGAAGGTCTAAGCGATTGACGAGGAGAGACGCCCCATGATGCCCGATCCCACCATCTGCTGGAAAGCTGTTGAGTCGCGTGACCGCTCGTATGAGGGCCAGTTTGTAGTCGCTGTCAAAACGACGCGCATCTACTGTCGCCCCGGTTGTCCGGCGCGTATCCCGCTGGAAAAGAATGTGACATTTTTCCCCGTCCCTGCTGCCGCGCAGTTGGCCGGATTCCGGGCGTGCAAGCGCTGCAAGCCGCAGGATGTCGCGCCCTCCGACGAACATGCCCTGCGCGTTGAGGCGCTGTGCGCTCATATCCAGACGCATCTGGACGGTGATCTGTCATTGGAGGCACTCGGCGAGGCGGTGCATCTCAGCCCGACCTATGTGCAGCGCACGTTTCAAGCGGTGATGGGCATCAGCCCGCATCAGTATGTCGAAGCGTGCCGTATGCAGCACTTCCGCACGCAGGTCAAACAGGGCGAACGGATTACCGATGCCATTTACGCGGCGGGCTTTCAATCCAGCAGCCGCCTATATGAGAGGACGGAGCAGTTGGGTATGACACCTGTCGAATATCAACGCGGCGGCGCGGGCTTGCATATTCGCTATGCCATCACCGAGAGCGTCATGGGCTGGCTGCTTGTGGGGGCGACGGAGCGCGGCATTTGCTCGATCACGTTAGGGACGACGCAGGATGACGCCTTCTCGCGCCTGAAACACGAATTTGCGCGGGCGACATTGGAGCGCGATGATGCGGCGTTGCAGCCCGCTGTGGCGCAGGTGATCGCCTATTTCAACGGTTGGCAGCCGCATTTTGATCTGCCGCTGGATTTGCGCGTGACCGCCTTCCAGAAACGCGTTTTAGAGGAGTTGTGCCGCATCGGGTATGGTCAGACGCGCACCTACGGCGAGATTGCCGCCGCGATTGGGCATCCCAAATCAGCGCGGGCGGTGGGGCGGGCCTGTGCGACCAATCCTGTGCCGTTCGTTGTGCCGTGCCATCGCGTGGTGGGGCAGGATGGATCGCTGACGGGCTATGCTTACGGGGTCGATCTCAAGCGCACGCTGCTGGAGATGGAGCAGCAGCCTGCGGGTGAGCGAGATGCTGTGGGGACGAAGGAGGGGTAAGAGGTTTTGTGTCTATAAAGCTGACGCTGAACCACAGGACACCTAACAACACGAGGATAAGGGGTTCATCGAATCGGCGCGGGATACCCCTGCCTTTAGGCAGGGGGAGGGATAGCGCCTTGTCCTTTCTGGTAGGTATAGCCGTCAGAGTGGTGAAGTGTCTTGAGATGCTTGTGCGATGCCGTGACTTTGCCGAGCGCTGTCACAATATCAAAGCGTCCTGTGGCGCGGCAGGCAACACGTCCGACATGGGTGCCAGCATACTTGCCTGTTGGCACAATCGCCTTGACAATATGACCTGTTTGAAACCCGAAATGACGTTTCTGGCGCAGGCGCTGGCGGGCGGGAAAGCCGTACTTGTCTGTCCGACACATCTGGCGTGAGCCGTGTCCCATCGCTTTTATCGATAGAATGACTTGGCCTGTCGTCACAGCCACAGACTCGCCACTTTCGCC
>DAOTUR010000298.1:0-4839 GCA_034436915.1 Anaerolineae bacterium | reverse complement strand
GAACGTGAGGAATGGTATCGGCGGGATCGCTGGCCGATACAGCGACAATCGGAATACGCTGGGTTCCGGGTTGAGCCCGAATAGCGTCAAAGACATCATAGCCCGTCAGCCCTTGTGGCAGCATAAGATCGAGCAAGACTATGTCGAGAGGCAGGTACTTTTGCAATAAGGCGATGGTCTCACTGCCACCCCGCCCACCGCGCAGGACCTTCGCGCCCTCTTGTTCCAGCAGCATCTGTATGATCGCTGCATTGCCCGGATTATCTTCCACGAGGAAGATACGTTTGCCTGTAAGTTTCATCATACGAGCACTCCAGAAGGCTCACTTATATTTATAAACGCCATTCAGCCAAGTATCAAAAGTTGATTGGGAACCACTATTGTGTCTTGCGTAACAACTGTCTGAATGGATTCAGGCGATACTTCGACAGCAACTTCAGTGCGTATCAATAATCCATACCAGCTTACCCGCTAAGACCTGCATGATATGATCGTGAAAAAGGTCCTGATCAATGGGTTTAGCAATCGTCCCATTGAAGCCAACTTTTCGAAGTCGTGTAATCTCTTCGTTCATTACGCTTGCCGTTAATGCCACAACAGGAACATCACGATAGGAAGGCCATGATCGCAGATGTTCCAACATCTCAAAACCATTCATAGGCTGGACATGAATATCTAGTAGGATGACGGTGGGAATGACAGGCAGCGCCTCGACACGTGCCTGAAAGTCAACGCTGTCGGCAAACATGACCAATTCATAGCGGGGCAAGTCTTCGATCACCAGGGCCATGATTTCGCGGCTGAGAGTATCATCTTCGACGTAGAGAATGAGCTGTTTCGGCATGTTACATCCTATATCAAATTCAGTTCAAGGGTTGCGGAACGGACGGGTAAGATCACAGTCATGGTCGTCCCCTGACCAGGCTCACTCTGTAACAACAGATGTCCCCCATGCGCTTCGACCAGATGTTTGGAAATAGGCATGCCAAGCCCAGTCCCGCTGCCTTTGCGCAGACCCGTTTCGGTCTGTTTGAAGGCCTCAAAAACTGCGGCATGTTCATGAAGGGGAATGCCAGGGCCTGTATCCTCGACAGAGATGAACACCTGACCACTTTGTTGATACGCCCGCAACTGGATATGACCCTGTTCCGTAAATTTGCAGGCATTGGACACGATATTGAGTAGTACCTGTAACAAACGCTGTTTATCGCCGAGGATGAGTTGGAGATCCGGCGCAATATCCACCCGAATTTCAACTGGCTTCTCCTCCAGCAGCGCACGCCCCGTTGAGACAGCCTTTTCAATGAGTGATGTGACATCGACATCCTCCTCGACCAGCAGAGTCAGAGATCCCGACTCGATTTTGGAAATATCGAGAACATCATTGATCAGATTTAGCAGATGAATCCCACTTGTTTTCACCTTATCTAAAGCATCTAACTGTCGCTCGTTGATTGTGCCCATCTTGCCCTTTAGCAAAAATTTTGTGAAGTTAATGATGGCGTTCAAGGGTGTGCGAAGTTCATGCGACATACTGGCGAGAAAGGACGATTTGACGGCATTGGCCCGCTCCGTTGCTTCCAGGGCGCCCTGCAAGGCATGGAACAACTGCGCATTTTGCACAGCAATGGCGATTTGCTCGGCCAGGGTCGTCATGAGACGAATATCCTCCTCACGAAAGCGATTGACAGTTCTCGCCTGAAGGTCCAGAACCCCGATGAGCTGGCCTAAATAAACGATGGGCACCGCCAGTTCGGATTGGGTGTGCGGCAGGAAAGGATTGGTCAGATGACTGGGATCATCATGGACATTGTTGGACAGGGTAGGCTGGCGTGTGCGAGCGGCTGTCGGCACCAGTCCCTGATGATCGAGAGAGAACAGTCGCCCTGCCGTCAGCATGTTCTGTCCCGTTTCGCCGCTGCCCTGGTGTAGCACAAGGATCTTGTCGGCGTCATCATGGAGAAAAATTGACACATGATACAGTCCAAACGCGCTGGCAGTCAGTTCAGCGACTGTTGAGAGCAATTTTTCGCTGTCCAGTTCTGTCGTAATCTGACGCGACACATCTGAGGCAAGAGTTAAATCGCGCACGCGTTCCGTTACCCGATCTTCCAGCGTTTGAATGAGATTTTGCAGTTGCCCCGTCATCGCATTGAATGACTGGGCCAGCAGAGTAATTTCATCCGATCCCTTAATGACCGCCCGCGCCGCCAAATGGCCCGCCCCAATAGCCCGCGCCGTTTGTGACAGTTGTTCAATAGGACGGACGATTTGCCGCACGACAAGCGTCCCCAGAATACTGGCCGCGATCACGGCTGCGATCACCACAATGATGTTGGCTTCTTGCGCCTCAATTGAGGCGGCCAGGGCCTCCGACTCACTGACTTCGACCATGAGGGTCGCTTGCAAGCCAGGCAGCCAGCGGAACGCCCCCATCACCGGAATCCCGCGAAAATCAGTGTAGAACCCTGTCCCCTCTTTTCCCGCGAGGCCCTGTATGATCCCGTCACTGTTATAAGCCTGTGTCATAGAGGACTCTTCAAAACGACTGGGTGTCAGCAGATAGTTCGTCTGCCGACTGACGAGATAGGTTTGTCCCGTCTCAGGAAAATTAGACAGAGTGCTCGTCATGAACTGTCCGATGGTCGTCAGCTCTAAACTCGCGGCTAGAACGCCCACTGTCTGTTCGTTCTCATCGACGAGCGTGCGCGTCATAAAAAGCGCGAGTTCCTGATCGCCCACTTGGTAGAAAGGGGATTGAAGAGAGTAGCTGTTCGTCAGGCTGTTGCTAAAATAGGGTTGGCGGCGAACATTCTTTCCCACATCAGCCATATTAGAGGCTGCAATCACCTCACCTGACTGGTTATAGATGAAGAAGCTTTTATACTGTGGATAGGCATTCACAAAGCTGCTCAGGAGACCACTCACATTGTTTACACTGAGCGTGTTGGGAGATTGCACGAGAGAGGTAAACTGCCTATAGCGCTGTGGGTCAGCCAGAATAATAGCCAGACCGAATTCGCCCTGTCGCAGCCACTCTTCAATTTGTTCCCCTTTGAGCTTCGAGATCTCTTCCATTTGGCTCAGGGCTTGCTTAGGACACGTTCAAAAACAACTCCGCAGAGTTCTAGATGGGTCGTCTGATCTACATTCTGCGACTTTATTTTTAAACGCGTCCTTAGCATCCTGTGCGCTTCGGCGGGGCAGTGTCATGAAGGTGACCATGATGATCGGGAACGTCGCCAGCAGAATGGAATAGATAATGAGCTTCCAGCGGATCTGCTTCCAAAAAGGCAATTGGGAGCGTTGCATGGTCTATTTCCCGGCCTCAATGGTGGATGGGAGGAATTGCAGCGTATAGCTGGCCTCGAGATCCAGCGGAGTCTTGAGCAGACCAAGATCCAACAGCGTCTGATGCATAGACGTCCACACTTCGGGCTGCATGGTTCCAGGATGGCTACCAGCAGGCAGAATTAAGGGCAGTGACTGCTGCATGCCAATCAGTTCTTTCTCGGCATCGAGATCGGGATTGTAAGTAATGGTGGTTTGCGTGGCGGTTTCAGGGTTGTCAATAGCACTTTGCAGCCCGCTCAGGAGTGCATGCACGACGTGTTCGACAAGATCAGGCTGCTGCGCTATCGTCTCCTCGGTGGTGAAGATGACATTGGGATAAAGATCAATGCCGTAATCGGAAAAGAGAAGCGTATTGACCTTATGCCCGCCCAACGTAAGTTCAACCAGTTCGTTTGTCACCCACCCATCGATTCCATCGGCCTCTCCGCTCAACAGCGGCGCTGTCGTGAAATCCGCACGGGGTACAATCGTTATCTGCGTTGGATCAAGGCCTTCAGACAGGAGAAAGGCCTGGAAAATCACCTGACTTCCCTCAGACATCTGAATCGTCTTGCCGATGAGATCCTCAGGACGAACAGCCTGTCTCGGCCAGTGAAAGAAGAGCCAGAGGATGACGTTGATAAATCGTTGTCAGTGCCACAATCGGTTTGCCTTCGGCGCGGGCTGTTAACAGAAGCGAGCCATCGATAATGCCAAAATCAGCATGCCCCGCTAACACTTCTTCGATGGGCTTGATCTCGCGACCTTCAGCATCATAGCCGCCGGGCTTAAGAGTGACGTTGAGGCCTTCAGTTGCAAAGGAGCCCTCTTTTTGTGCCATGTAGAAGCCCGCAAATTCAATGCTGTGAATCCATGACAGTTGAACAGAAGTAGCTTGCCAGGGAATCGTAGTTGGGACGGGTGTAGCTTGCGCAGAGCAGGCGGTTTGAAGTAGCACCAAAACGGTTATGAGAAGGAGTAAAGAAGGCTTGTACATGAAGGCATTCCTCCGCCGTGTGGTTGAGCACACGCCGCTATCTGTGTCACGATTGTGTGAGCTTATGCAGGAATCATGAGTCATCAACCCATATGATCATTTTAGATCAGCTTATCAGCTTTACGAATTAAGATTGCGGCACATTACAATAATGAGGTAAATCTTCCTATTTAACCAGTGGTGCATGTCTCAGGATCAATCACACAGGCCGATGGTCAATCCGCCTGTGTCGGGACGTGATTCTGCGCGTCCGGGAGACCAGTCCAAAACGAGGGCTGAACTCTTCGGGATGAAATATTGTCCTGTTCCCTAACATGGTCACTAGATAGCACAGATGCTGTTGGCGAATCGACGTAGGATCGATTGTGAGAGAAAATAGGCGAAAAGAGATCGGAGATCCAATGAGCCTGCATGCGCACGCTGTTCCCGACATTCCCGAAGACACGGCTCAGATTGCCAAAGCGGTGTTCCGCAAAGGCAATTCCTACATGACCATGCGCGATGAGCTG
>DAOTUR010000297.1:0-8023 GCA_034436915.1 Anaerolineae bacterium | reverse complement strand
ACATCGGAATGCGCCGTAAATACCGCTCCCGCCGCCTCTGAATTGAAGAGGGCCAGATTCAGCGGCGCAAACAGAATCGCCACATAGTAGCCGTCTTCCGCCAGCGCCCGTCCCAGCGGTGCATAGGCTTCGGCGGGTACTTTGCCGCCCGGATACAGGATCAAGCCCATATGCTTGGGGGCCACCTGGGGCAAAAATTCAATCCAATCGGCCCGATTGACGATGACTTCAGGGCTGCTCTTAAGCGCCTCCATTGCTTGCGGCGCGGGGGCGGGGATGTTTGTTGCCCAGAGGACGAATCCCGCTGCGCCTAGCACAAGCAGTACCAATAGAAAAAGACCAATTCGTCTCAGCCAACGACCCAACATAAAAGACTCCCAATCGCAGTCACTCTCATCAAAGCGGCAGTATCTTACGTGGATTGCCGCGCAATAGGTAGGGCATGGGCAAATCGCAGCGGATGATGCGGGATTATGGCAGAGGGCGCTGACGATGATGTATGGTTAGACATGATGTCGGGATGGTAGGGGCGCAGCGTGCTGCGCCCTTGATATGGGCATCTGGAATATTGGGCGCAGCACGCTGCGCCCCTACAAAATCGCCCGTTTTGAGCCGTAGGGGCACGATGTATCGTGCCCGCGACACATTTTCTCAAATCATCAAAAGCGCAGCACGCTGCGCCTTTACGAAGCAACATGAGCGCGTCATTAAAACCATACGCATGGCTTTTTCGGTTCCTTGTATCAAGGATGGATGAATGCGCGAACCCTCCCTCACCCTGCCCGGTCTCCTGGGCGATATACGCCTGCTGGTGATCCTGTTCGTCGCGTTCCGCGTCCTGCTGCTGCTGGCCTATCCGCCTTTCCTCATTGGCGGGGAGGAGCGCGGCATCGGCGTGGGCGGGGATCGCGTGTATCACTATGCGCTGGTGGCTCAGGCCAAAGATAATTTGTATCCCTTCCGCGATTGGTGGAGTGAGTTTCCGCCCGCATGGTATCTCACAACGACGGGCCTGTATGCCATCGGCGCAAAGAGCTATGACACCTGGTCAATGGCAGTGGCGCTGCTGTGCCTCCTGAGCGAAGTGGGCATTCTTGTGCTGATACGGCGCATTGGCGCACGCTTGCACAGCCCGAATACAGGCATGGCGCTGGCGTGGGTGTATGCGCTCATGGCCGCGCCCGCAATTTATATGTGGTGGAATTTTGATTCGTGGATGACCTTCTTTTTGCTGCTGGGGCTGTGGGGTCTGTTAGAGGGCAAATACACGCGCTCGGCGCTGGCAGTGGCAGCGGGAGCGCTGGTGAAATTCGTCCCCTTTTTGATCTTTGGGGCCGTCTTGCGCTTTCGCACACTCAAACAGGCCGCATTGTATATCGCTGTGGCGGTGGGCGTGTTTGCGCTGGCGTATGGGCCGTTGTTCGCGCTGCGGGCCGATTTTGCCCTGATCTCGCTCACCGCCCAGTTCAACAAGCCCTCATATCAGACGGTGTGGGCGCTGCTCGATCATAACTACGGCACGGGCAATTTTGGCACGCTGGAGAGCCATCTGACCGCCAGCGGCGTGACCGACGGCGTGCGCGATAAAAACCCGCCTGTGATCCCTGGGGCGCTGCGGTTGGGTGTGGTCGCCTTGATCGGGCTTGGCATCTTTGTCACCACCAAGCGCCGCGACGATGTGGGCGTGGTGGCGTTCGTCGGTGTGACGCTAGTGCTGTTTTATCTGCAATCGCAGGGCTGGTCGCCGCAGTGGGTCTCGCAGATTTTGCCGCTGATTCTGCTCGTTCTGCCCACACGCGACGGGGTGCTCATCGGCGTGGTACTCAGTCTGCTGGCGTTTGCCGAGTACCCGTTTCTGTTTGTGCGAACAGGCGATACAGGCGGCCTGATGCTGCCGGGGACAGCGCTGTTTATGCCCTGGGTGCTGGTGGTGCTGCTGCGGACGGGCCTGCTGGTGCTGGTGGCCGGGCTGTTTTACGCTAAGCTGCGACAGGCAGGGCGCATACTCAGCATCACATCATCTCGATAGGTGCGTTTTGGCCCTATCATGTGCTCTAAGCAGTGGATCTAAACGGATACCGCGCCGTGAGAGTGTTTCTGATACAATGACACCTCATTGTGCCTAACCATCATGAGAACAGGGGAGGTCCGGATGGGACTCCGCATATATAACGTCTTGGGGCGAGAAAAACAGGATTTTGTGCCGATCACTGAGGGCCAGATTGGGATGTATGTCTGCGGCCCGACAGTCTATGACCATGCCCATCTCGGCCATGCGCGGAATTATGTGTCATTCGATGTCATTGTGCGCTATTTGCGGCACACGGGCTACAAAGTGTTGTACGTGCAAAATATCACCGATGTCGGCCATCTGCTCGAATCGGGCGAAGATCGTATTTTGCGCAAAGCAGGCCAACTGAGAACAAACCCAATGCAGATCGTGGAAACCTACGCCCGCAGCTATTACGAAGATATGGACATCCTGGGTGTGACGCGGCCTGACATTGCGCCCCGTGCCAGCGCACATATTCCTGAGCAGATCAAGATGATCGAGACTCTGCTGAAAAAGGAAAATGCTTACGAGGTCAATGGCAGTGTGTATTTCGATGTCACATCTGACAAAGACTATGGCAAGCTCTCCAATCGTCGCATTGACGAGCAGGAAGATGGTGTGCGCGAGACGACCCGCGATGAGAAGCGCAATCCCGAAGATTTTGCGCTGTGGAAGAAGGCCGAACCAGAACATATCCTGCGCTGGGAGAGTCCCTGGGGCGAAGGCTTCCCCGGTTGGCACATCGAATGCTCGGCGATGGCGAAAAAGTATCTCGGCACGACCTTCGATATTCACGGCGGCGGCATCGACAATCTCTATCCGCACAATGAAAACGAAATCGCGCAGAGCGAATGCGCCAATGATGCTGACTTTGCTCATTATTGGATGCTCGGCGGCAGCCTGAGCGTTGATGGCGTGAAGATGAGCAAGAGTCTGGGCAACTTCACCACCATCAAAGATGCGCTCAAGACCTATCGGCCCGAAGTCATCCGCGCCTTCATCCTGAACGCGCATTACAGCAGCCCGATTGATTACAGCGAAGAGGCCCTGATTGCGGCCAAAGGCGGCTGGGAACGGCTGTACAATGCGCTCCATCTGGTGCGCCAGAAGATGCAAACCGCGCCCGAAACCAGCGGCGATGGTAACAGCTTTGAAGGCCCGATCAAGACCATGCGTGACGCCTTCACTGAGACGATGGACGATGATTTCAATGCGCCGCGTGCGGTGGCGGCCTTCCAGGATTTCACCCGTGAGGTCAACAGCCTGCTCAATGGCGGGGCGAATATCGGCCTGCCCACGCTGTCAGCCATTCAGGATGTGTATCAGCAGTTAGGCGGTGATGTGCTCGGCCTCATCCCCAAAGGCGATGTCATCGACAGCCGCCGCGCCGAACGCGAGGGCGCTCTGATCGATATGCTCATCGCCATGCGTGCTCAGGCCCGCGCCAACAAGAACTATGCGGAAAGTGATCGCATTCGCCAGGAACTCGCTAAAGCGGGCGTGCTGCTCGAAGATCGTGCTGATGGCACGATCTGGTATCTAGAATAGGCCGCAACTTATGGAATTCGTCTATGGCCTCTGGCCGATTATCGAGACCCTACGGGCCAAACGCCGCCCGATTGAGTCGCTTATGCTGACGGATCGGGCGGAAGAAAAAGGGCAAATCCTTGAGATTATCGCCCTGGCCCGCGCTCAGAATGTGCCGATCAGCCGTGTTCAGCGCCGCATCCTCGATGATCTCGCCAAAGATGGCAATCATCAAGGCGCTGTGCTGCGCGTGGGCGATTATCCGTATGCCACGATTGATGACATCCTCGAAATTTCGGCCTTGCGCGGCGAAAAACCGTTCATCCTGCTGCTCGATCTGCTGCAAGACCCGCAAAACGTCGGCTCGCTGCTGCGCGTGGCCGATGCGGTTGGCGTTCACGGCGTCATCATGCAGGAGCGGCGCGGCGTGTCGATCACCTCATCCGTCGTGGCCTCCTCGTCCGGCGCGGTGGAGCACCTCGCCATCGCCCAGGTGACGAATCTTGTGCAGGCGATGAAAGAGCTGAAAGAGCGCGATGTCTGGCTCGTAGGTATGGACATTGGCCCCAATCTGCCGCCGCTGAATCAAACCGATCTCAATATTGCGATGGGTCTGGTCATGGGCAGCGAAGGCGAGGGAATGCGCCGCCTCGTGCGCGACACCTGCGATTTCGTGGTGACGCTGCCGATGCGCGGCAATGTCGGCAGCCTCAATGTAGCAACCGCCGGATCGATTGCGCTGTATGCCGCATGGCAGGCCCGCGATTGGCAGGGCTGGACGCCGCAGAACAGTTAATAACCCTCACCCCCAACCCCTCTCCCGTTTACGGGAGAGGGGTTGGGGGTGAGGTTCTCTGATCGCCCCCACCTCCCGCTCACATCCATCGCTCACAAGGACTCCTGAATGCCACTGCCTGCGTCTTCACGCGCTCTCAAAATTGCTCTCACGATGGCTCTAGGCATGGTGGCGCTTTATACGCTCAGTGTTGTGCCGGATTGGACGATAGGGAGTGCGCGGTGGGCGCTGGTTATGGCAGCGGCGCTTGTTGGCCTGTTCAGCCCGTATCTCAGCGGCTTTCTCGCAGGTCGCGCCGCCCGAATTACCCGCCTGCTGCCGCTTGTCTGCCTCATCATGGTCGCGGGCCTGCTGATTGAGCAGCAGGGTGGCATGGGCGCAGCGCTGGTGTATGCGCTACTGCTGGCCTGCACAGTGGCTTTGATCTGGGGCGTGCAAACGCGGGAACAGGGGCTGAATCTGGCGGTCATGACTGGCTCTGTCGCGGTGTCGCTGCTGCTTGTGAATGCCATCTCCCCCACGCTCACCCAGACGGTTGCAAATATGCAGAAACAGAAGGCGCTCCAGCAGGCCGGCATTGATCTGCGTCCGCCGCTGGATGAAACGCAAATGACGCCTGCGACAAGCACGACGATTGCGGATGTCGCGCCCCAGGCTGAGATCATCTACCAGAATGGCTCTGGCCCTGCGTGGGGGCCGCTGGCGGGATGGGGGACGAATACTAACACGCGCCTGCATTACTGGATGACGGGCGCATATGATGTCATGGTCGATTACAATGCGGAGGGTTATCGCGGCCCGGTCATGCCGTATGACAAGCCTGCTGATGTGTATCGCATTTTGTTCATTGGCGATTCGTACATCGAGGCCCGTGAGGTCGATTACGAGAAGACGATTTATGCTCAATTGGGCGACCTGCTCAAAAACGCGCATACGGCTGATGGCAAGCGCATCGAGGTCATGGGCGTGGGCGCGACGGGTTGGGGGACGCTGCAAGCCTATCTCTACTATCACAATGAGGGCTACAAGTATCATCCCGATCTCGTGATCAACCCCTTCATCATCAATGACGTGGCCGATAACAACCCGACGGTCTTCTACCCGGATCGCACGATTGATTTTGCCATCTCGGATGCAAGCGTGCAGATCGTGGCCCCTGGCACGCTCACACCGCGCCCAACCTATAACGGCATGGCCCGCTGGCTTGAGAATCTGCCGCCCATGATGCAGCCGCTTGGCCTCATGCAGCTTATGCGCCAAGTGTTCACGCCGCCACGTGAGGTATTAGCAACGGCCAGCGGCCCCAAAAAGGCCCATCCGCAGCGCTATATCTTCGTCAGCTACCCGGAAATTAAGGGCTATGCCGAGGGCTGGTCACGCACAGAGGCCGCCTATGCCCTGCTCAATCGTGAGATCAAGGCACAGGGCGGGCGGCTGATGGTCGTCTACGTCGATATTGGGGCGGATCGCATCACCGAGATGACGCAGGATCGCGTTGAAGATCAAACGGGCTGGCTGTGGGACCTGACGCTGCCCGTGAAACATTTACAGTCATTTTTGCCGCGCATGGGCATTCCGCTTTTATTGACGGGCGACACCTACAAAGAATGCGCGGCACAGGCCAAAGAGCGCGTGTATGATCTGCTGTTTTACGTCGGTGATGGGCATTGGAATCCCCTGGGCCACCGCATCACAGCGGGGCTTGTAGCGCAGACGCTGTATGACGACGGCACGCTCGATCCCGCTGCCCGCCCCTCGCATGAGGCGCTGTTGGGGTGTTTTGCGACGGGATGATTCCTGCGATGACGCCTCATCAATCATGACATCTCTTGATTTTGAGCGATCCCTTATCAAATACACTAGGCATTTGAGGTGGCTCTTGATTAGAATAGAGCGATTCAAATTTACGCATCGGCCCGGAAGGTGACGAAAAATGTTAGAGGAAATTCTTTCTGAAGCCAAAGCTAAAATGCAGAGCACCCTCGGCGTCTTTGAAGACGATCTCCAGGGGATGCGGGGGAACCGCGCTAGTATTGCGCTGGTGGATCGGCTGAAGGTGGAGTATTACGGCCAGGAGACGGATTTGCGGCAGTTGGCAACGCTTTCAACGCCCGAACCGATGCAGATTATGATTCGTCCGTTTGATAAGGGTGCGTTGAAGGCGATTGAAAAGGCCATCAATGAGGCCAATGTCGGCATGACACCCAACAATGATGGCGCGAATATCCGCCTCAATATGCCGCCCCTGACGCGTGAACGCCGCGTTGAACTCGTCAAGATGCTGCACAAACGCACCGAAGATGCGCGGATCGCTGTTCGCAACATCCGCCGCAGCGCCAACGATGATATCAAAGAGTTCGAGAAAGAGGGCGAAATCTCCGAAGATGACTCGGAACTGGGGCAAGAGCGCATCCAGACCATGACCGATGAGTTCATCAAGAAGCTTGAAGACCTCTCGAAGATGAAGGAGAAGGATATGATGGAGGTGTAAGCCAAACCTCTGCCGTCGGGGTGAGACTTTGCCCCGACGGATGTGTACAATCCTGTGCGACCTCACATCTGCTGCCATCCATTCATGCCAAGTCAACGCGAGCCAATCCCATGAAGCTGTTTTCCGTCAAGCCCAAACCTGAGTCCATCATCCTGCCCGACGGGGAGGAACCGCTGCGTCTGCCGCGCCATGTGGCGATCATCATGGATGGAAATGGCCGTTGGGCCAAGCAGCGCGGCCTGCCCCGTGCCGCCGGACATCAGCAGGGGACGGAAAATCTGCGACGTCTTCTCAAATCCGCCGTTGAATTTGGCGTGGAGATTCTCACCATTTATGCCTTTTCGACGGAGAATTGGAATCGCCCGCGCCGTGAAGTGGAGCTTCTGATGCGTATCCTGGAAACCGTGATTGATCGTGAACTGCGCGAATTGAACGAAAATGGTGTCCAGATTCGGCACATTGGCGAGTTGGATGGCGTCGCGCCGCGCATTGCCAAAAAAGTCCTTGAAGCCTGTGAGCTGACAAAAAACAACAATACCTTGATCCTCAATGTGGCCTTCAATTATGGCGGGCGTGATGAGATCGTCCATGCGGTGCAAAAGATCATCCGCGAGGGCATCCCCGCCGAACAGGTGACGGAAGACCTCATCAGCCGTTGTCTCTACACCAGCGGCCTGCCCGATCCTGACTTCATCATCCGCACCAGCGGTGAATATCGCCTGAGCAACTTCCTCATCTGGCAGAGTGCCTATGCCGAACACTACTACACCGATGTGTACTGGCCGGATTTTGACAAAGAGCATTTCCGTGCCGCATTGGCCGAATATGGGCGGCGCAAACGGCGCTTTGGCAAGACCGATGAGCAAATTGAAGAGACGGAAACTGAGGAAGCGGATGAGGTGTAGGGCAGCACTGATTTTTAGGAATAAAGGATATTGCTGTAGGGACACGGCCTGCCGTGTCCACAATCTCGGCCAAGGCGGGCCTTGTCCCTACACACCGCCATAAATACCTCTATTTATCGCTGTGGTGAGGGGTTACCAGAAAAGCGCCGTAAAGCCCCTGCCTTCAGGCAGGGGGATATAAGGCGTAAAACTTGCCAAACGATCTCATGATGGCTACACTTTGACACAATTCGATCAGACAATGCGCTTCA
>DAOTUR010000296.1:0-15751 GCA_034436915.1 Anaerolineae bacterium | reverse complement strand
GACAGTATGAGATGATGCCCCATCTCATAGACGAGTCTATCAGAAAAAGTGGTTTGTGCTCCTACGCCTTATATCCCCATGCCTGAAGGCAGGGGCTTTACGGCGCTTTTTCGGTAACCTGCCATCATCGCTCCCACCTCGCCCAAAATGTCAACAGAATTTGACACAACCGCTCTCAAACACTCTCCAAACGCCACGTTAACAATCAGGTCGTATTGGAGAGAATATTGTTCAATTTTTTCAAGAGATGTTTAAAAACAGTAACAAAACTCATAAAGTGGCCGCCGCTGTCTCCCTCAAGTCTCTGCTACAATAGATCGTAAGTTGGTTGGTCAAGGACGGCACTCATGGCTGTTGCACGCCTGCGTATGTTGAAAGGCCCCGAACCGGGCCGCGTCTATATTCTCACTGAGGATTCAGTGACGATTGGACGCCTACGCAAAAATGAAATTCACATTCAGGATGATGAGATCAGCAAAGAACACTGCCGCCTGATTCGTTCGCTGAATGATTATGAGATTCATGATTTGAGTTCCACCAACGGCACGTTCGTCAATGGTAAGCCCATCCCCAAAGATGGCACGCTGCTGATGGGCGGCAATAAGGTTGAACTCGGTTCGACCATTGTGCTGGAATTCATGCCTGCCGATGACAGTCAGGTTGAGGATTTACCGAATCTTGACGGGCGGCTGCCCCAGTTGATGCTGTTGATTCGGCGCGGCAATACGGCCAAACCTGATCCCTATCCCATGAACAGCCCTGAAATCACCATCGGGCGGGCGCTGGACAATGAAATCGTCATCCCGGAGCCACAGGTCAGCAAGCATCACATGCGCCTGCTGCGCGAGGGCCTGGGCTATACCGTCGAAGACCTCGGCTCCTTGAATGGAACCTACGTCAACGAGGTGCGTCTCAGCGACGTCGTTGCGCTGAAAACTGGCGATATTGTCCGCGTGGGAACAGCCCTGGATATGACTTATACCAACGAGAATGTAATATCGACAGGCACGCATGAAGTGCCGCGCACCGAGCCGGATACTATTCGTGATATGCGCTCAATGCCGCGTGTGGGCGATGCCACCGAGCTTCGCACCGGGCAGTTGCAGAGTCATCTGTTCCTCATGTCCGGGCGCGATGATCGTGAGCAGGTGGCGGAAAAGCTGTTTCTGTTTCTGAAGGCGCAGAATATCCCGGTGTGGATTGATCGCTCTCTGACGCCCGACAGTGACACCTGGAACAAAGCGATGGAGCACGCCTTGATCGAGACGCCCTGTCTCATCTGCACGCTCACGCCCGATTCGGTCAATCGGCCCTATGTGCAGCGGGCGCTCCGCACCTTCATCAACAAAGACAAACCCGTGCTGCTGCTGCGGGAAGACAGTGTGCGTGTGCCAATGTTCGCCCGCAACTGTCCCTCTATCGTGTATAACGTGGAATATCTTGAACCCGCCTTCCGTGCGCTCTTGATGGAACTGCGGCGCTTGCGCTCATAGCGTTTTGACCCCTCACTCCAAGCCCTCGCCCCTTGTGGGAGAGGGCTTGGGGTGAGGGGTTTCTAAATCTATCGTCTCCGTACAGCACCCGTAGAGCAAGCGTTGAATCTGATTTGCATTGCCACGTTATAATGACAGCAGGCGATGCTACAGAGAGGCAGCACTATGCGGCGCGGTGTCATCATTGTTCTCACGTTAATTCTTGCAGGGTGCGGGCGCGGTCTGCCCCAAGTCACCCCGACGGTAGCCCCATCGCCGACCTCCACCCCTGGCAGTACGCTCGTTGCCAACGTTCCATCACAAACGCCCATCATCCGCCTGACCAACACGGCCACCCTGACGGCCCCGGCGACGCTGACATTTACGCCAACGCCCGAAGCAACAGACACGCCCACAGCGCCCGCGACCAGCACAGCAATTATCTCTGTAACGCCGCGTCCTACCGGCACGCCGAGTTTCACACCGACACCGCTGCCCCCGTCGTGGACACCGAGTTTTACACCAACATTCCTGCCTCCGTCAGCCACCAATACGCCGCGTCCCACCAATACACCGACGGTGACGCGCACCCTTACCCTGACATTCACACCGTCGCCCACACCGCTGCCCACGCTGACGCCCTTCATCAGCGCCACGCCCAGCGCGACCTACACGCCCACTGTGACAGCAACTCTAACGAGCACGCCAACACCCAGTGAGACACCGACTGCGACTCACACCTATACGCCTGGGCCACCTGCGCCTCCGACATTGACATTTACCCCAACTGTCACCAACACACCCTTTCCGACGTTGACACCGCAGTCCACTCTGACCTTTACACCGCCGCCGCCGACGGAGACAGTCACACCGCCGCCGACAGATACAGTTACACTGCCGCCGCCCACCGCGACCTTCACAGCGCTGCCACCGACAGAGACCTTTACACAGCCTCCTCCTACAGAGACATCTACACAGCCTGAGCCAACAAACACGCCATTTATCACGCGCACCACTGTGCCGACACTTGAACCAACCAGCACACCAACGGCGACAGACTCGGTCCCGACGCTGTTTTTCACACCGACCTCTGCCAGAGCGACATTTACGCCTGCCCCACCGCCACTGTCTACCAACACGCCGCCGCAGCCCTCGTCCACGCCCACATTTGATTTCACGGCCTCCGCCGCTTTGCAGCTCACCCTCATCCGCCAGGGGCAACTCACGCAAACCGCCCTGCCAAGCTGGACGCCTGTCGCCACCAATGCCCCGACGCGCACGCTTGAGCCGCAGGATGTCACGCCCAATGTGATCACGGCCACACCCGGCGGCCCGGCCTTCCCGGACAATGTGAACGGCATCACCTCAACGCCGCAGATCGTCGCCAATCTCGCCACGCCCGGCACAGAATTCCCGACGCTCGTGCCGACCCCGACGACGCTGCCGCCGGAGATCATTCAGCGCGGCTTCCCGACGCCGCTGCCTGCGCCGCGCTATCAGCCGTATTCCACAACCAATCTGGCAACCTATCGTTTCAGCATCCAACCAGGGACAACCTTTGCCTTCAACGGCGCACAGGTGACAGGCGGTTTCTCGCAGTTTGCGCCCAATCCGGCCTTCCCTGGCAGCTTCGCTTATGTCGATTTGCTCGGCGTGCTGCATTTTGCCCCGCCTGGCGGCAGCGAAAGCCCGTTGAACGAATCACCGTTCTTTTATGGCTTCGATGTGCCAAGCCTGCAAGAGAATAAAAATCGGGTGCGCGATGTGGGCTGGTCGCCCAACGGCCAACAGTATTTCTTCATCGTCGATCCCGGCGATGCCGCCCCCGACAAGCAGAATGCAGGCGTGTGGTTCTGGCAGCCCAACGATCTCTCCGGCCACACGTTTGAAATCCTGGTCGATTGTCTGCCGGAATATGAAGGCTTCTCGTGCAATCTCGTCCAGAATCGGCCTGCTGGTTACTGGCAGAGTTTGAAAGCCCAGTGGTCGCCAGACAGCACCCGTGTATTGGTGACACTGCGGTTGCCGGGCGAGAATCGTCAGGCGCTGACGCTCGTCAATGCCGTGACCGATAACAGCTACAAGATCAATGCGCCAGATTTCATTCGCTACGATTATGGCTATTTCACGCCGGATGGTCGCGTCGTCGTCAGCGGACGTGATCCCGATGGCCGCGTCGTCGTGGCGCTGACCGATGGCAATCTCGCCAATCCGCAGGTGCTGTTGGATGCCAGCAGTGCCAATCTGTGGATGCGCGATGCTTTCATGCGGCCCGATGGCAATATTGTGGCCTTTGGGCGCGAGGGTGACGCCAATGGCCCTGTGCGCCTGTATCTGATCCAGAACGGCGGCGCGACAGCCCTGACAGGCGATATTGGCACAACTGCGCCTGTCCGCATCGATGTGGCCGATGATGGTAGGCAGGCGGTTGTCAGCGTGGATGGCACGCAGTATACGGTGAATGCCTCCACAGGTTCCGCCATCGCCACCGAACTGCGGCTGGAGGGATATGGCCCGCCCGGAGGCTTTGAAGGCACGAGTAACTATCCGGCGGGCGTGCTGCCCAACAGCCGCTACACCCCCGGCCAGCAGGTGCAGATGATCGACAGCGGACGCCGCAACGTGCGAAATCTGCCCGGCACAGGCACATCTGTGATTGATTACGTCGATCCTGGCGAGTATGTGGGCATCCTGGCTGGGCCGTATGAGGCTGATGGTTTCACATGGTGGTATGTCAATACGGCCCGCAATCAGCAGGGATGGTTTGCCGGCCAGCAGGGGGATGTGTCATATTTGAATCCGTGATCGGGGAGGGGAGGGGTTTGAATACGCTGATTTTTTTGGTGCATCAACCTCTATTGCGGCGCGGCAATGCTGATATGAGCATTGAAGCGCCGCATATCTTCGCCATTGAGCGTAAGCAGGGTCGTCACGCCGTTAACGAGCATTGTTGCGACAATATTGGCATCGTGAATCTGCTTGCCGCCTGTTGGTATATCACGCAGAAGCTGCAAAAGACGATCTGCAACCGCCTGGGTTTCATCAGCCACCTGGAAAAGTGTATAGAGCGTTTCAACATGTTTTTGAAGCGGTTCGCCAGAAAAAGGCGTCTTGAGATAACCTGGACGAGTAATCTGCACCAGATATTCACGAATCACCTGTCGGCTGATCCAGAATTTGTAATCCTGAGTCTGAAATTGTTTGACGAAGTTTTCAATGCGTTGATCAGGATCAAGTTCAGGGTTCAGAAGACGCAAAACGATATTGGTGTCTAAAAACACTTTCTTATCTGCCGTCGTCGTCATACCAATCCTGTCGCCGATCCGAAAAATTTGGGCCTGGTGCAATACGATAGCGCACAGCCTCTAGCCTTGCCCACCATTCCTCAAGCGAAAGTGCCTGCTCTTGCTTTTTTTCTCGCAAATACTGCATAAGGCGATCTTTATCAGCCTGGGAAAGCATCTCCGTTAACTTGACGACCTCTTGATAAATGGGAGATGTTGTCTGTGTCATGGTTTTACTCTCACCCCACACGTCGATTTATGTAAGTTGATTATACATCCTTTCACATCAGTTTCGGTGTCTCACGCAGCACATAATTCTCGATCACCCAGCGCGACAACACCGCGTGCGCCGCTGCACTGGCCTGCTCGTCCCAGGGCAGAAAGAACGTTTTCACCAGAGTCGCCGCTGCCCGCCCCGTCTGCCCGTGAATATAGCGATTGATCGCGGCCTGCACGCCCACATCCTGATCCGGCACATGCGACGTTTGCCCGAAGGCGGTGTCGAGCGTCATCGCCGCCGTCCAATGGCCCACGCCCTTAATCGCCATCAGGTATGTATAGCGCTCGGCATCCGACATCGTTTCCAGGGCATTGAGATCGAGATCGCCCGCCAGAATGCGCTGCGACAGCAAAATCATGCGTTCAATGCGCTGGCCCGTGATCTTGAGCGGGCGGAGTTCCTCGATGGTGGCGGCGGCCAACTGTGCAGGCGTGGGGAAGGCGTAATACGTCTGCCCCTCGTATATAACCGCGTGTCCGCCCCATTCCAGCAGCCAGCGAATGCCTTTTAAAGCGGTTGACCACAGGATTTGCTGGGCAATCATGACGCTGATGAGCGCTTCAAACACATCTGGTGTTCGCACCAGCGGCAGCCCCCACACAGGCATAAACAAGTCGCTGTGCTCAGGCGGCAGAGCGCGAAAAAAGGCGGCGGTGGCATCGATATTGAGGATGTGCAGAAGCTGGGTTTTGAGCGCGTCGAGATCCACATCGCCTGTGGCCGTGAGCAGATGGAGCGCCAGATGTTCGTCATCCTGGGGCGCGACTTCGACCAGAGCGAGCACGTCACCCACGCGCAGCACGCGCCGCCATGCCTGCCCCACAAAAGCATCGGTGGTCATGACAGGGACGCGCATCCACAGGTCACGCCACAGCGACCACGTATAGGGCTGCGCGAGGGTCAGGGTGGCAAAAGGAGTCATTGGTTTTAGCCTTCCGTATGGATGTCCAAATAATAGCAATCCAACATCAATATTGTAGGGGCGACCCATGGGTCGCCCAAGCACGCCACATTGGGCCATTTTATCGAGCGACACACCATTATGATTTCATAGGTCAAAACATCTCATCACGCGATGATGCGCCCAGCAAAGATACAGTGTAGTCGTTGATCATAATCGCGCCTCCTGATTCTTGTCATATCCATTTCTGGCCTTCAATGCTACGCTTGCCGTCCAATGACACACGGCAGAGGAGGCATGATGCGGCGGCAGTGGTGGGCGTGGGTGACGATCTTACTCATCGGGGCGTGGCTGCGTGCGGATGGCCTGAGTGCCATGCGCGATATGCTCCAATATGACGAGGCGTACTACGCTGTCGATGCCCTCTCGCTGATTCAGCATCCACATCTGCAAGTCTTCTTCCCCGCCAATACCGGGCGCGAGGGGCTGTGGATCAATCTGCTGGCTCCGGCGATTGCGCTCTGGGGCGCACAGCCCTTCACCCTGCGCGTCATGGCATGGTGGATCAATGTCCTGACGATTGCAGCCATCGGACGCCTGGGATATGTTGTGCTCAAAGGGCGCGGTGGCCTGTGGGCGATGCTGGCATACAGCGGCCTGTTCGTCTCCGTCCTCAACAGTCATGTGGCGTTTCGCGTGCATCTGTGGCCTTTGATTGGGGCGCTGGCGTTTGCGAGTCTGTTCACCGCCTTTCGCCACCATCGGCGGCGCGATTGGATCATCGCCGGGCTGCTGTTGGGGCTGCAAGCCTATACATATACGGGCGCTCATGGCTGGCTGGCATTTGCGCTTTTGATGTGTGCAATTGCATGGATTAGGAATCAGTTCTTCGCAGCAAGGGCGCAGCATACGGCGCTCCTACAATCAAAATATCAACAAGGCGTGTTTATTTGCGCCCTCATCGCCCTGATTGTCGCGGCCCCGGTGCTGTTCGCGCTGCTCACCAATCACAGTGAGGGCGGATTGGGCCGCACGCTCGTCAGTTCATGGAGCGAATTGCAGATCAACATCCGCAATTGGGCGCAGGCATGGCTCGGCTCCGGCGATATCAATCCCAATCACAATATCCCCAACGCCTCGATCCTTGATCCGATTCAGGCGGCCTTGATCGTAATTGGCTTGTTGGGGACGTGGTGGGTGGTGCGCCGCCGCTGGATAATTCCCATCATCGCGGGTCTGTTCCTGCTCGCCCTGCTTCCGAGCATCATCACGCTACGCACGCCGCAGTACATCCGCGCCTATGGAATGCTCGTACCAATGGCACTGGCGGGCGGGGCCGGGGCGCTGACGCTTGAAACGGGGATTGTGGCGTTGTGGGGCGGGCAGCAGCAAGGGCGCAGCGTGCTGCGCCCCTACATACTGCTGTTTTCGATTTTGCTTCCGCTGTTGATGCTCACGGCCTCGCTTGTGATCACGCATGATGCGTTTCAGCGCTGGCTCAGTGAGTATCGGCTTGTGCTGTGGATTGATGATCGCATCAATGCGCCGATGGCCTGGATTCGGGATCATCATCCGACTGCCCAACCGATTGTGATTCCCGGCACATGGGCGGGCCACGACCCCGAATTGACGCATCATCCGGTGGCCGAATTCTGGGCGTATGGCTTGCAGCGTCCGCTCATATTTTTCCCCTGGCCCGATGAGGCGGGCGTGTGCTTTGTGACGCCCAATCAGCCGTCTCTCTATCTCGATTTGCCGATTGTGGTCAATCAGGCGGCGCAGCGCATGACGCACTACGGCACGATTGACACCCTTCTGAGCGCCCCGCATGATGCTTATCATCTCTACAGCTTCACGCCGCATGACGATCTGATTGGCCCCTGGGCGAACGCGGCCCAATTGGGCGATGCTCTGCGTGTGCAGGCGGTTGGTGACACTCATGTCACGGCCAAAGCAGGCGATACGATCTCGTTTGATCTGGCGTTGCGCGTGCAAGCGCCGCTGCCTGTGCCGTATCGCCTCTTTGCCCATTTGCAGAATATCCCGACGCCTTATGAGGGCGGTACGCTGTGGACGACGGGCGATGCGCCGCTGTGCGATGCGGCGTATGGGCCGCGCACGCCTGCTGAGACGCTGGTACAAACCCTCACGCTCACCCTGCCCGCCGATCTGCCTGCGGGCGATTATCATATTGCACTCGGCGTGTATGATCCCACGACGAATACGCGCCTGCCCATCACGCAGGGGAGCGGCGAGACGCGCTTTTATCGGGTGGTGGACATCAAAGTCCAATAAAGAGGGAAACCGCAAAGACACAAAGAGCGCAAAGAAAAGAGAGAGATGAGCTGTATATCTGAATGAAGAAGATGGGAAGATGCTTATCTGCGTGTCTCGACGACAATCAATGCCTCTGACACTCCTTCATTGACGCCCTGCCCCCCACGCCGCATAATACACACGGTTCTCCAGAGACCTCTTGTTACACACTGCGGATTTGCTTATGTCTCAATCGACACCCCCTATCACGCTCACAGATCGAATGCGCCGCCTGACCGCGTGGCCGCTCAATGCCGTCGCGCATCGTTTATACGTCTGGCATGTCCACCCCGATGTGCTGACGATTCTGGGCCTGGGACTGGTCTTGATCGCGTCCGGCTTTATTGCGATGGGCCAACTGGAAATTGGCGCGGTGCTGCTGGTGGCCGGGCTGCCGCTGGATGCGCTGGATGGGGCGGTGGCGCGGGCCATGCAGCGCAAAGGCCGATTCGGGGCGGTGCTGGATTCTACGCTGGATCGCTTTGCAGACGGTTTTATTTTCGCCGCTTTAAGCTATCATTTTGCGCGGATGGGACGCCCCGATATGATCCTCTGGTCACAGGCGGCGCTCATCGGCAGCCTGGGCGTCAGCTATGTGCGGGCACGTGCCGATGAAGTCGATGTGTCTGTGAAGGTCAATATTGGCTTCTTCACCCGTTTTGAACGATTGGCTGTCATCGTTGCCATGCTCCTCATCCCCGGCATCCTGCTCATTCCGGCCCTGCTGGAAGTGGGCGTCATCATCCTGGCGGTGGGAACTAACATCACGACAATCCAGCGGCTGTACTATGTCTATCGCACACTTAAACAACGAGGCGAGTAATCAACATGGACTTTCAAGAACAATTTATTTTGCTCAAGGGAACGGTATTCGGAAACATCCAAATCCGCTACTACGGCATCATCATCGTCATCGCCATGCTGATCGCAGCATGGATGGCCTCGCGTCTGGCGGATCGTCGCAAGATGAATTCCGATCACGTCTGGGGCGGCCTGACCTGGGCCATCTTCCCCGGCATCATCGGGGCGCGTCTGTGGTTCGTCCTCTTCCCGCCCGTCACCCTCACAGCGGGCTGCGCGACAGGCGGCGTCTGCATGGATACAGCGTGGTTTTTGCAGCACTTCTTCGACCCCACCAATGGCGCAATTGCCGTGTGGAGCGGCGGCCTGAGCATCTTCGGGGCAGTGTTGGGCGGCGGCCTGGGCGCATGGCTGTATTGCAGCCGTTATCACAACGCAATTGCGCGCTTCTTCTACTATCTGTTCAGCCCGATTACGCTGGTGTTTGGCCTGATTGCATGGGTGTTCACGGCGCTGTGGGAAGTCATCCGCAGAAAGCCCGTCACGCGCTACCGCTTTGAGTGGTTCGTGCCGGATTTCCCCGCCGAGGGCATCGATATTGTCCCCTGGCTCGATATTGTGGGCGTCGTCATGCCGCTGGCGCAGGCGATTGGCCGCTGGGCGAATTATGTCAACAAAGAACTCTACGGCACGCCGACTCAACTGCCCTGGGGCATCACGATTGACAACGCGCACCGCGTCGGCATCTATCAGAGTCTCGTGGATTACCCGGTTGAGACCAAATTCCATCCGCTGTTCCTATACGAATCGCTGTGGAATCTGCTGGCGTTCTTCGTGCTGTTCACGTTCTACAATCGCCACCGTCTGCCGATTCCCGGTTGGGCACGCAAGCTGCCCGCCAAAGGCGATTTTGCGCTGCTGTATGTCATGCAGTACTGCTTCGTGCGCTTCCTGCTGGAGTTCATTCGGGCGGAAGTGGCGTATGTACCGGGGACACAACTCAACAGTTCGCAGGTGTTCTGCGTGCTGGCCTTCCTCATCGCAGGCGGCATCTTCTTCATGCGGAAGCGCGTGAATGCCGATGAGGTGGCAGTGGTGGAGGATGTGAAGGGCGCGAAAGGCGTGAAGGCGGCAAAAGAGGCGCAGGCGTCGTCGTAATCGACCACTCAGAAACGTCCGGTTCCGAGAGTTTTTCGTTTTCATAATAGAAAAGTCGTGCTATACTCTGGTCAACAGCGAGGTATAGCACAATGTTTCTTTCTCCTAATACAATCCATCAAGGCGATGCTCAAGAGCTATTGGCGCAAATAGAACCCGATAGCGTCGATTTGAGCGTCTGGTCGCCGCCCTATCATCTCGGCAAAGAGTATGAGAAGCATCTGTCTTATACCAATTGGGTTGACCTTCTTCGCAAGGTGATTTGTCTCCATTATGCTATTCTCAAGCCAGGCGCATTTCTAGCAATTAACTGTGCAGATATTCTGGCCTTTCCTGATGAGCGGATGCCGCGTTTGCAAGCACTGACCCTGGGGCGGCAAACCATCTCTATTACTCGTGAACAGATTCTGGACGCCAAAGAAAAATATCCTGACTACAATCGCCATCAATTGGCCCGCCTTCTCGGATGCAGCGAACAGACCATTGATCGGCGCTTGAATGGGAACAATATTCGCGGTGGCAAATACAATGCCCAGACGCGAGTCCATCTTGTCGGCGGCTTGATTGAGCAAGCCGGCTTGGATGCGGGTCTGTATCTGTATGATCGGCGCGTGTGGGTGAAAGACCCGGCGTGGCAAAACAGCAAATGGCACTCACTGTCGTATCGCGCTGTCGATGAATTTGAGTACGTTTACATCTTCTGGAAACCCGGCATTACAACCGTCAATCGCAAGCGCCTCAGCCGTGAGGAGTGGGGCGAATGGGGATCGCGGGCGGTGTGGAACATTCGCTCTGTACGGGCCAATAACGATCATGAGGCCAAATTTCCTCTGGAACTGCCCCGTCGTCTGATCAAGCTTTTGACTGAACCAAACGGCCTTGTGCTTGACTGTTTCATGGGCAGCGGCACAACCGGGGTCGCCGCTGTACAGGAAGGGCGCTCATATATGGGGATTGAGCTTCAAGCGCAGTATGTGACGCTGGCTGAGAAGAATATTGCGAGTACCCAACGGCTCACGTCAGTGCATCAGTTGAGTCTTGATATCGACGTTCTAAAAGCCTCGCACTCTAAAAAGAAATTGAAACAAGCCTCCATGAATGAAGTGCTTTTAGATGATTAAGTCGAACGCGAACTCGTTTCTTGGGCTTGCCCAAAATATCTTTGCCAGGAATAAAAAGACCTGGATAAGTCGCATTGTAATTCGGCCCAACAAAGGCGAGTAAACCATTTGGCGAGATGGCAAGATCTATTTTTTGCAGCATCTGCTGCCCTCGCTGCTCAACGCCATAAATAACCTTGAGAAAAAACGTCAAACACAAGCGAACCTGACCTTCAAAGACATAAAATGGCATTAATTCGGGCTGGAAAAACATCGTTCGGCGCTGCCCTGTAATCAGAACAGGGTTGTTTGCTGGTGCGCCATTTTGCCACATGTCTCCATCGCCTGAGATTTGATTGGGACTGGCAACAACCTCATTGGGATGATCATTGGGGCCTGTTAATTTGATATCGAGGTGGATCATCGCATTTGGTGTCATAAATCTTATATCGGCCCCAGAGGGCAAACCAGGATATCGAACTTCACCATAAAGTTGAGGCAAAAGCTGATAAAGATAAGGACGGATTGTTGTCTCACCGATCTCCTGCCAGGGAATCGCTGTGCCGGACGACGCACGTCCTCGATCTAAAGGCGGATAGTTGATCCAAAAGGGCAGCAGTTCATAAGCACTATCAAAATCGCGTTTTATCTCAGGGGCAACCTGATTGAGAGCCTCTGCTAAAAGATAGAGGTTCTGCTGCTCAAGTTCCAGAATAGCGTTTATATCGATCATTTTACTGCGGATATCAAAATAGTCTTGTTCTTCAAGCATTGATTCCCTCCGCCCTACTCCCGCCCTCCCCAAAATAGGATCGCTCCAGAAAGCGCATCCCCGCCAATATCTGCTGGATGCGCTGCTCACTCAATGAGCCGATATAGGCCCCCAACTGCGCTTTCTCGACAGATGACACCTTCGCCACCTCCACCACGCTCTGACGCGGCAAATCGGCTTCATCCGCATCCAGCAGCATATTCCCTGGCAGGCTGGCCCGCTTGAGATTCGAGGTCAACGCGCACACCACCACCGTCGTGAGGCGGCTGTGATTCAACACATCGTCCTGAATCACGACATGCGGATGCGGAATGCCCGCCTCATCCCCCTCATCGACCTGCACCCAGTAAATATCGCCCTGATTGATGGGTCTCGACATGATCTCTATCCCTTTGCGATCAGTGCCTGCATCCCGGCGACAAAGGCATTTTTGCCGCCCTGCGCCGGATGCCGCACCTTCTCCGCCGCAATGCCCAAGTCAGCGAGGCCGCCATGCGCCACATTGCCCACCGCGATGATCTGCGTCGGCGCAAACAGCGCGATGAGCGTCTGCAAGAACGGCAAGCCCTGGGCCACCTCTGGGCGGCGCGGCGCACGATTGGTGAGCGGCTTGCCCATCTCATGCGGATGAAACGGATAGGTATTCCAGATCAGCGGCACACAGCCGAGTCGCGCCATCGTCTCCCAGACAATCGTCGCGCTCTGCTCACCCCACACGCGCTCAAAACCCACATCATCCGTTGTGCCATACCCGTGTGCCGCCCCGAACAAACCCAATCCCGGCAGGCCCTCCTGCACAATTTTGCGGCTCGTCACAGGCACGCCTGTAATGCGGCAGCCGCGATAGCCCGGCGCTTCCATCACCAGCATCACCGACGGGCGACGTTGGGCGAGAGTATGCAAATACAGCCGCAGATTCGCTCGCCGCAGCGCCGTATTCGCATCCTCGCCCGCATACGGATTGTGAGCATCGGGCACAGTCGGCGCAGCAGCCAACTGCGCGATAAACGAGTCAATCGTTTGTGAGTCGATCACTCGGCCAGACTTCCCCACTCTTCCACCGCGATATTGAGCGCGGCTTCCGTCGTGTTGTACTCGTGGCCCAGGTCGCGCACGCGCTGCGGATCGCTCACCTTGCTCAGTGAGGCGTTGATGGTCGCAAGCTTTTTCTCAAGCTCCGCAATCTGTTTTTCCAGCGCCGCGATGCGCTTGCCGCGCTCAAAGGCACTTAGGCCCGTCTTCTCTGCGCCTGCCGCCGATTTTTTGCGCGGGTCATTCTTGCTGCTGCCATTGCTGGTGGCAGTGACGGCCTGGGCTTTTTGATTGCGGGCCGTCAAATATTCCTGGTACGTGCCGGAGAAGACGTCCATCTGGCCGTTCCGCACCTCCCAGATTTGCGTCGCCAGTCGATCAATCAGATAGCGGTCATGGCTCACCAGCATGATCGCGCCCTGGAAATCATCGAGCACATCTTGCAGGATTTCCTGCGATTCAATATCGAGATGGTTGGTCGGCTCATCCAGCAGCAGCAGATTCGCCCCGCCAAGCGACAACTTTGCCAGCGCCACCCGCCCGCGTTCGCCGCCGCTCAACGAGGCCACCGGGCGATACACATCATCGCCGCTGAACATGAACGCCCCCAGATAGCTGCGGGCCTCGCTGATGGGCATGGGCTTAACGGCAAAAATCTCATCCATCAGTGTCTTGTTGGGGTCAAGCCCCTCATGCGCCTGGGCGAAGTAGCCGATCTTCACATTCGCGCCCAGGCGCACGCTACCCTTGATCGGCGCAAGTTGGTCGATGAGCGTCTTGAGCAGCGTCGATTTGCCCGCCCCATTTGGCCCAATAATGGCGACGGTTTCGCCGCGCAATACGAGTAGATCAGGCACAGCCACAATCGGCGCGGTATAGCCCGCCACGAGGCCCGATGTCATCACGACCTGATTGCCGCTGCGCCCGGCTTCCTGCATCTTGAGGTGCATCGTCAGGCGATCACGCGGCCCCTGATCGATGATTTTGCCGCGCTTCTTCAGGGTGTTGAGCTTCTTGAGACGGCCCTTCGCCTGGGCGGTGAGGCGGCTGCCCATATGCTTGCGGATGAACGCCTGCTCTTTGCTGATGAATTCCTGCTGCTCATCGAATTCTTTTTGCAGGCGTTCGCGCCGTTCTTCGCGCTGGCGCAGATAATGGGTGTAATTGCCGCGATAGGTCTCGATCATGCCAAAATCGAGTTCCCAGACCGTCGTCGCAAAATGATCGATGAAATAGCGATCATGGCTGATCGCCAGCACCGCGCCCGGAAAATCGCTCAGGAAGGCTTCAAGCCATTCCACCGCCGTAATATCCAGATGATTGGTCGGCTCATCCAGCACGAGCAGATCGGGTTCTTCCAGCAGCAGGCGGGCCAGCATCGCCCGCGTCTTCTGGCCGCCGGACAGCAGCGGCAGCGCGATATCATAATCGGACTCGCGGAAGCCAACGCCTGTGAGCACCATGCGGATTTTCGTCTCGTAGATGTAGCCGCCCATGTGCTCAAACTGCTCTTGCAGGCGGCTGTATTTCACCAGCGCCTCATCATGATAGGCCGGATCCGCCATGCGATGCGCCCACTCGTTCATCTCGGCTTCGACTTCGCGCACCCCGGCGAAGGCTTTCATCTGCTCTTCCCAGATACTGTGTTCGCCCGCCATCTCCGGGCGCTGCGGCAGAAAGGCAATGCGGGCATCGCGGGCCTTCTGTACTGTGCCTTCGGTGGGCAGGTCTGCGCCAATCAGCAGATTGATCAGGGTGGTTTTGCCCGCCCCATTGGGACCGACAAGGGCAATCCGTGAGCGCGGCGGCACTTCAACGCTGATGCCGCTGAACACTTCATCCGGGCCATAGAATTTGCTCAGGTTGTGGCCTGCGAGGACAGTCATGGGGTTCCTCTCGTTGTCATCTCATCATGTGCAAATGCCGCAAAGTATAGCAGACAGCGCCGAAAATCTTATGGGGAAAGGTCAGAAGGGGCATAAAGAGTCCATACTATCGCCACAACACGCGCAATAGGGGCACAAGTGTCGTGCCCCTCAGTCATACGCTCAATGATAGTGGTAAAGAATTAATCTGCGGCGCTGCTCGCGCTGGTGCTGGCTTCGCTCTTGGCAGGGGTCGCAGATGATGATTCGGCAGCAGGGGCAGCAGTTGTGCTCGGCGTGTCGGATTTTTCGCCTTTTTCAGCGGGGAGAGCCGCGCTTTTGTTCGCGCCCTTCGTATCCGTCACATAAAAGCCGGAGCCTTTGAAGATGATGCCTGCCGCCTGCACAACCCGTGTGACGCTCTGGCCTGTGTCTGGATCGGTGCTCAGCGGGGCATCCGAGAATTTCTGACGATAGTCAAATGTGGTGCCATCCGCACGGCGATAGGTATAAACTGGCATAAGTCCTGGCGTTCCCTGGAGAAGTCCAATGTTTAGCGATACGATCACACCCCCTAGTGTAGCGCAAAACACCCCACTTCTTGCAGATTCAAAGCCAATTTCTGATACACTTTTTATCCCGTCCAGGCGATTCACCGAAGAAGCGCCGTGAAGCCCCTCGCTTTAGCGATGGGGAGGTAAGGCGTAAAACTTGTATTTCCGCCCCTGATGTGTTAGAATGCTCTTAGCACCTTAACAAAGGACTGAGAG
>DAOTUR010000295.1:0-9257 GCA_034436915.1 Anaerolineae bacterium | reverse complement strand
GACAGTATGAGATGATGCCCCATCTCATAGACGCGTCTATCAGAAAAAGTGGTTTGTGCTCCTACGCCTTATATCCCCCTGCCTGAAGGCAGGGGCTTTACGGCGCTTTTTCGGTAATCCAGCTATCGGTGCTGCGTGACCAGCTTGACACGAGTTCTTCCTGCACGAAGAAGTTGCCGACTTCGATCACGCCATTTTCCACGCTGTCCGAACCATGCACGAGATTGTAATCCACCGTCAGGGCCAGATCGCCGCGAATTGTGCCGGCTTCGGCTTCCTGCGGGCGGGTCGCGCCGATGGTCTTGCGGGCGGCGGCGATGGCATTGGGGCCTTCCAGCGCGATCACGATGCTCGGTGATGAGGTGATGTAATCGACCAGCTTGGCGTAAAACGGGCGCTCACGATGCACTTCATAGTGCTTCTCGGCCAGAGCGCGAGGAACCTGCATGAATTTCATGCCGATGATCTTGAGTCCGCGCTTTTCAAAGCGGCTGATGATCTCACCTGCGAGGCCGCGCTGCACGCCATCGGGCTTCACAATAATCAATGTCCGTTCCATAATGTTTTCTCCAGAGGAATGAAATCAAACGCGCCCTATCATACGTGACGGGGCGCGGTCAGAACCAGATGAAATGTGTTTAAGATTGGATTGTGTGTCGGGTTTGGGTGGATGAGGTGGGTATTGACCCATGAATCAGATGATTGAAGGGTGTTTTGTAGGGGCGCGATGCATCGCGCCCACGCCAAATTCCCTATAAATCACTAGGGCACGATACATCGTGCCCCTACAAACCCACGATTCTCATGGATAAGTGAATGATGACCTTAAAGCATATGTAGAGCTTTGCGATACGTCTCAAGAGCGCTCTTGAGATCGCCGCGCCGCATGTGCGTATCGCCCAGCACGCGATGGACGGCGGGATTGCGCTTGTGATCCTTGTGTTCGGACAGCTTGGCGAGATCGTTGACCACCTCATCCAGCGCGGTATTGGCGCGGACGATCATCTCGTAATCGGCCAGACTGCTGTCTACGTCGCCGCTGCTGACTTTGCCGCGTGCGGCCTGCAAGGTCGAGGCCACATCGATGTTGACGGGCATCATCGGCGCAGGTGACGCCTTGACAGGCACAGGCTGGATGGCTCTGGGTTGAGCCGCCACAGGTTGGATGGCCGCAGGCTCTTCGGCCACAGGGGTCGGCAGTTTGGGCGCGGGCGCAATCACGGTAGGACGGGCGGGTTCCAGCGTGGGCGTGAAGCTCGCTGCCGCCTCGTCTTCAACCATCGTCTCACGCAGCCAGTCGGGGAGGTCTTCATTCTCCGGCTCAACGGCGTCTTCATTGGCAAGCCAGGGTGGGAGATCGTTCGCATCCTGCGTCACGCTGTCATCGACCTGCCCGCGCAGCCAATCGGGAAGATCGTCACCTGTGTCCTCGACTGTCGCGGCCACAGGATCGTTGGCTTCACGCAGCCAATCGGGAATGTCATCCTCAGATGCAGCGGGCATCACAGGCGCGGCAATCGGGGCGCTGGCAGCGGGCATGATCGCCCCTGCCCCGCCAATCAGCCAATCGGGGGCGGCCTGGACTTCACCGAGCATCAGGACGGCCTCAACCGGGAATTGAGCGGCTTTCAGCGCCCCTGTCCGCATCGGCTGTGCGGCGGCTGGCGTGAGTGCAGGCACGAAATCCGGGAGATTCGCCTGGATATTCTCCTCTGAGAATGTCCCCGTCTTCTCCGCGTACCACTGTGCCAATTGATCTTCGGCCTCTTCTTCCAGCGTCAGCGCCACCACCCAGGGGTCTTTATCCGCCTGGAAGGTTTCATCTGCGCTGAGATTATCCTCGCCCATGAGTGCGCCGAGATCATCCGACTCGTCAGTGAGGAATTGATCGGCAAAGAGCGAGTCCGCGTCCATACCGCCTGTCCCACTGGTGGCCCAGGCCATATCGGTCTCAGCGAAGATATTCTCATCGCTGCCCTCGCCCGGCGCGGCTTGCAGCCAATCTGGGAGATCGTTGTTGTCCACAGGCAGGTTATTGACGACAGCAGGCACAGCATCATCGGGCGTCTGGCGTAACCAATCGGGCATCTCAGACGTGGGTTTGGCGGCTTGCGCCGTGAACGACTCCGCCGGGATTTCCTCATCGAACATCTTCATGAGGTCGTCCATCTTTGTGGCATCGCTGCTGGCGGCGGGCGCACTGGTGATCATCTGCTCGCGCAGCCAATCCGGGATTTCAGCTTTCAGCGCCTCAGCGGGTGTGTCATCGTGGACAGGGGTCGCAGGTGCGGCGTCGAACACCTCATCCTTGTCTTTGTATTGTTCGGCCCGTTCAAACAGCGCTTCGAACATGCGGTTGATGTCAGCGGGATCAACGTCTTTCGCATTATTCAACTGCGACATGACATCATTGACGACATCCTCCTGCTTGGGCGCAGGTGTCGGCTCTGGGGACAGACGCATTGGCACAGCGGCGGTAGGCTGTTCGCCCGTTGCGACATTGCGGGCCACTCCATCCAGCCAATCCTCGGACATCTCGTCTTCCTGGTTGAAGAATCCGCCGAGATCATCATTGGGGACAGCCGCCTGCTCTGATGACGTTGAATCCGAGGCTGTCTCGAACGAATACGGCGTATAGCCGCGTCCATCGGGGCGCGTCTCGGTGGGACGGATCACATTGAGATTGGCCGGCGTAATCAGTTCTTCGTCTGTCGCGCCATGATCGCGGGCCATCGATTCGAGCCATTCCAGCGAATTTTCGCCCGGTTTCGGCCCAACTGAGGGCGCGGAAGGCCGCACGGGCGCGGCGGGTGCAGTGGGCTCGGCCAGGCTGTTGAGAAAGGCCAGCGGGTCGGCATCGGCATCGGCGGGTGAACTCTGGGCGGCCAGATTTGCCAGCGCACCAAGTCCGTCGTCGGCATTGCCCATCTCCGTCAGCCAATTCATATCTAGGCTGTCATTGCTTGAGAGCTGTGCCAGCGCCGCCAATGGATCATCGGCGTCGTTCAGCGAATTGAAGTTGAAGCTGTTATCCGGGAGTGCGTCAAAGTTGAAACTCTCATCGGGATCGGACAGGCTGGTGAGCCAATCCACCGGATTCGCGCCCGGATGGGCCTGCACCGTCTCCTCTTCGTCCATGTTCTCGAAGGTAGGCAGATCACCGGACAGGAAATCGTCCAGCGCTGAGGGCGGCTGAATCGAGGCGGCGGGCTGCTGCACAGGCGGTTGGACTGGAGCGGGCGGTTGCACAGCGGGCTGAGTCGGGGCAGGACGGGACACCGCAGCAGGCGGTTGGGCGGCTTTGGCGGCGGACTGCTGCGCGATACGCTGGCGCTTTTCCTCGTCCTCTCTGGCCTTCTGCTTCTCCCAGTCTTCTTTCTTCATGCCATAGGGCATGTATTCGCCTTTGTCTTTCAGGCGCTCATCATCTTCGGACACGCTGCCCACATCCATATCCGCCGATGTGAGGAGACCCTGTGTGACACCCTGGCGCACAGCCAGCGATTCCATCCACTTCATGATCTCGTCCGGCGACATTTTGTCGAAGTCAGGCGTATCATTGGCGGCGGCGGGCTGAGCGACAGCGCGCACGGGTTGGGCCGGCGGCGGCACGGGCGCACGTGCGGCGGGCGGCGGCACGGGCGGCCTGGCAGCAGCAGGCACGGGCTTAGGCGGTTGGGCCGCTTGGCGCTGACGCTTCTCCTCGTCCTCTTTGGCCTTCTGCTTGTCCCAATCGGCTTTTTTCATGCCATAGGGGATGTATTCGCCCGTGTTTTTCAGGCGTTCATCATCCTCGGACACGTTGCCAACATCCATATCCGCAGATGTGGTGAGTCCCTCTGTCGCGCCCTGACGGACAGCGAGCGACTCCATCCACTTCATAATCTCCTCAGGAGACATTTTGTCAAAATCAGGCGTATCCGACATCGCAGCCTCTCACTTCTTCACCCCGCGTCCAATTCATTATTTTTGTGTATCATCGTCGATGGCATTGAAGTCATCGAAGTTGTCGAAGTCGTCAAATTCCGCATCTGAGTCATCGAAGAGATCATCGTCCATATCGGCATTGAAGTCACGATCCAGATCGGCCATGACCTGCGCCGCCGCCGGATCAACCGTCGGGGCCGCAACCAGCGCCGCGAGTGTGGCCGCAGATGTTCCGCCACGCATCCACGCAGGTACGTCCTTGAAGACGAAGCGGCGCATCCGTTCACCCAGGCTCGGCGCGGCGGGGACACCCGGCAGGCTCGGCGGCGGCGGCGGCGCAACAGGCACGATGCGCTGTGAGATTTCTTCCATGACAATCGTCTCCAGCCACTCAAAATCTTTGCGGCGGGTGGGCGAGACAGGCACAGTCGGCTCCGCGACCTCTTCGGCCTCGGCTTCCGCCTCAAAATCAAGATCGAGGCCCGGAACCATCGAATTGAGCCAGTCAGGAGCGTTGGAGGCGGGCGTGGCTTCGAGTTCCTCCTCGAAATCGTACTCTCTCAGATCATCATCCGTCACATCCTCGCGCACCGAGGCGGCATCGCTGAGATGAGCATCGGCATGAGCGCCGACAGGTTCGACCTCAAGACCCTCGATGATGACGGGGGCAACGGGCATCCCAGAAGCTATCGCATCGGCGTCATCGGGCTGCGGCGCGAAATCGTCATCGGCCAGCCAGTTTTCCTCATCGAAGCTTTCGTCGCCTGTGCCTGTGAAGTAACCCGTTTCGGCGACGGGCAGCGCATTGTCATCGGTCTCAAGATCACCAAACAGGTTGTCCGTCTCAGAATAAGCGAATTCATCATCCGTGACAGATTCTTGATCATCGGTCTCAAGATCGCCAAACAGGTTGTCCGTCTCAGAATAAGCGAATTCATCATCCGTGATAGATTCTTGATCGGCGGTCTCGTCCATCCCGTCGGGGACAGCAGCGGGTTCGCTGTCGAGGTCACTCAGCCATGACGGTTCATCGGCCGCCAGCGCCGCATCGTCTTCCATCCATGCGTCGTCTGTGGCAGGCGCGACCCCGGCCAGCCATTCCGGTTGTTCGGCGTCAAGCACAGGCTCTTCGGTCAGCGCATCGGGATCAAAGGCCGCATCGTCATGGAAGGCGAATTCGTCATCACCTGCGTCGTCAAAGCTCAGTTGATCGGCATCCTGCTCCATCGCAAATGTCGGATTCTCCCAATCGAATGCCTCGCCTTCCTCCGCCGCAACCGCCTCATCCGCGAAAGTATTGGCGTCCCAATCGATGCCCGCTGTGATGGGCGTATGGGGCGCTTCGAGTTCCTGCATCCAGTCCGGCGCATCGGCGTCATCGACGGGATCGGCATCCAGATTATCGACAGTCTCAAGCCATGTCGGTTCTTCATGCGATGTTTCCAGCGATTCGAGCAGATCCGTGCCGTAGCGCTGCGTTTCAATATTGTTGAGCATATCGGTCATGCCGGACGTGGGCGAGGGTGCGGCATCATCCAGCGTCTCCCAATCCAGGCCCGTTGCATCCTCATTCAGCCATTGTCCAGCGTCCGCCGTTGACAGCGGCTGCGCGACAGCATCGTCCTCTGAGGGCAGTTCCAGATCAGACAGCCAGGCTTCTCCCGCAGGCTCGGCCCATAGGTCTTCTTCTTCTGATTGCGCGGTGAAATCTTGCAGCGCCTCGTCCGGGAGCACGTTATCGCTGGCCTGCGTGAGCCATGCCAATTCCGGCTCATCGGCGTCTGTGTCTTCCCAGGCCATCGGCGTGCTGGTGTCCGACGGGGTTGGCTCTTCCAGTTCCGACAACCAGCTTGCATCGGCGGGAAGGGCCTCAAGATCGTCTATGCTATCCGCCTCAAGATCGAGATCGGCGTCAGCGGAGGCGGGGTCTTCAATATCTGCCAGCCAATCCGGTTCGTCCGTCGTCAGGGCGGCCTCATCGCCAAAGCCGCTGTTCCAATCGAAGCCTTCATCGGCGCGGCTGTCTGCGCTCGATGCACTCACATCCGTCAGCCAGGGAGCCTCTTCTGCCGACACATCCGTCGCGGGTTCAATCGACCAGTCAAATTCAGGCTCAAGCGCGTCGTCGGAGACAGGCGTCTCATCCGCGAGATCAGACTCAAGATTGAGATCGCTCAACCACGAGTCATCGCCCAAATCGGCGTCGGCGCTCTGGGTGCTGGCCGCAGCGGGCGTCTCGGCCAATGGCCCGCCAAAGAAGCTGTCGAGATCGGTGATCGGCTCATCGGCGTCGGGATCAGGAATATAAGCATCTTCCCCCAGCGTATCATCTGTGAGCGCGTCGGCAGACAGCCACTCCAGATCATCGCTCATGGACGGTTGATCGGGATCGTCGGGATCACGCGGTTCCCAGGAGGATGGACTCTGCATAGACGCCTGCCCTTCGGTGTGTACAGTCTCGGTTAAATCGTTCGAACGATAGTCATGGGGGATGACAGGGGCGTCATCATCTTCAAAGCTCAGCGCTTCAAGCTCATCGGTGGTGAGATCAGACTGCGCGATTCGTTCTTCGTCTGTCAGCGTGTCATCGTACTCATCATCCTGGGCGAGACTTTCGTAGTCTTCATACTCGGCCAGAAGATTGTCGTCATCATCATCGCTCATCCAGTCCAGCGGATCGGAGGGCATGGGCGGCGGCAGAATAGGCAGATCAACGGCTGGCAGCGCTGAGGTGGCCGCATTCGACACCAGATCAAGCCGTCTGGCCCAGGCCATCGAATCGGGTTCTTCATCGTCAGCAGAGGGGCTGCCCTCATCGAGCAAATCATCCGTCCGCGCATAATCCACCCCCAGAGCATCCATCCAGGCATTGGGGTTGACGTGTGGCGTGCTCACATCGCTTTTTTCACCCTCAAAATCTTCGGTCAGCGACTTGGCATACGGACGTGAGGGCGCATCGACATCGACTTCAATGCCGGAGTCTTGCAGCCACGCCAGATTGTCTTGGGCATCGCTGGAGGGCAGGACGGGCTGAGGCAGCGGCGCGGTGTTGCCCGTCGCCATATCAGGGTCAAATTCCGTCACCCAGGCCAGATTGTCAGTATCACTCTCAAGCGAGCCGCTGCCGGGATGTTTGGGCTTGGTCTTCGGTTTGGACTCCGCTTCATCAGTCGCCAGCGTGGGCGAATGATCGCTGGTGGGGCGTCGCAGGATGGTGGGTGCGCCCTGCTCGATCTCGTTCGGCACATCAGTCTGGCCGAGGCTGTCCAGCATCCCCGTCAGCCCAGAGGATGAACGCGGCGTGCCAGCGGGCACAGGCGATGCGTTCTCAAGCGAGTTGAGCATGGCATCCAGATCATCAATCGCGTCATCGGCATCAAATTCGCCCAACTGCCCGGTCAAGCCCGTCGGCACGCGATCTCCGGTTGTGCCGGCGGCGCGTTCGAGATTGCCAATCCAATCATCATCAGTGGCATTGACGTCAGAGGCTTCAATCGTGAAGTCATCATGGCGGGTCAGATCATCCAGCCAGCTATTATCAGGCTCCTGGACGTCCTCTTCCTGCATCGACGCCTGCTGCTCTTCAAAATCGAAATTGAGCATCCCGGAGACGATGGGGGCTTTCTGCCCCGGCACTGGCACGCCCGTCAGATCAGTAATCGTGGTTTGATCCGCCGCCATCCCGCGCATGGCATCAATCCGTGCGATCAGCTCCGGCGAGAGGCCGCTGAGCTGGCCTGTATCGCTGAGGTCGTCTTCCGGCAGAAGATTGGGGAGATTGTCGGTGATGCGGCGTGGAGGGACGGTTCTTGTGGCGCTGGTCGGCGCTGTGGCGGCGGTGGAATCAATCTCATTCATCCAATCGTCACCGAGTTCCGCGCTCAGATCGAGCGGTTGGTCTTCCTGTTGGGTGAGATTGTCCAGCCAGGCCGGGCTTTGCTGCGTCAGCGTGCGGCGAAGCTGCTGTTGATAATCCAATTCCGGCAGTTGCAGCGTCTCGGCGGTGGGCGCTGCCCCGGTTGCCAGACGCAGTGCCAGATACGGATCAACCTCTTCAACGCGGCTGAGAAAGCGCTGGGCATCGGCGGGGCGCTGCACTTCAAGCCAGAGTTCGGTCATGATGCGGTTGGCCGCCAGCGTATACGGCATGGTTTGCAGCACCTCAACGGCGGTTTCACCCGCTTCGATGTGCTGACCACACTGCCACTGGGCGCGGGCCAACATCAGCTTGAGATCGATGCGTTCGGGCATCCGTCCCACCGCCTGCTGAAGCACTTCAACCGCCTGCTCGGTGAGGCCGTTGTTGATGTACTGGCCTGCCAGGGCTGCTGTCGTCATGGGGACACGATCAAGCGGAGCGCCGCGCTCTTTGCTGTAGAGTTCGCGCAGACGGGCCACACTTTGCGTGTCATTGGGCTGCAAATCGAGCGCCCGCTCCAGATGCCAGAGGCTCTCTTGCGGCTGCTTGAGTTTTTCGTAGATTTGGCTCAACTGCTGATGAGCAACGAAGTCATCCGGCGTTGCGCTCAAAAGGCGTCGGAACACTTCCCCTGCCTCATCCCAGCGGGACAGGCCAACGAGGGCCAACCCCAGCAGGCGATACGCCGCAGCCAGGCGCGGAAAATGTTCCAGGATGTGGCGCGTATGAGCAATTGCTTCCTCATAGCGGCCCCCCTGAACATGTTGTTCGACGGTTTTGAGATACTGACGTAAAGTAATTTCCGCCATTTCCCCACCTGTGTCGGGCGATTTTTATGTCTGTCCATTATAGCATGTTCTGTCGAAATGGCTTGTGATCTAGGATTAAGGGGGGATAACCATCGAAAATTGGGACTTTGGTTAGGCAAGTAATCATTCAGCTATCCATGCGATGAAGGCGGTTGTAGGGGCGCGATGTATCGCGCCCATCGCGCCCTGATTGATTTGTAGGAGATTTGGCTTAGGCAGGATGCATCCTGCCCCTACGAGGGCCTTTGTCGCACGGAGAGGTGAATGATTACCATTTTCATTCTACGATAGGCTCACAACGGCTCACAGCGTCTTTTTAGGTGCGATCTATGGGTCGCCCCTACGATACTCAAATGAACATACGGCAGGCAAGGCGAACCACGCTGTTGTGTACAGCGACCAGTGTGCTGCGCTCTTGATCGAGATTGTCGTTTTTGGGCGCAGCACGCTGCGCCCCTACGCACCCCGCGTTGAAATCCTGCATTATCAGAGAAACGCCGTAAGACCCCTGGCTTTAGACATGGGGATATAAGGCGTCAGGGTTGAAATCTGAGATTAAAAATGGTAAGATAGGAGGGTGTTGGTCGCGGGCGGCAACCCCA
>DAOTUR010000294.1:0-16206 GCA_034436915.1 Anaerolineae bacterium | reverse complement strand
TAATCGTTCACCGCAGAGTTCGGAACTGGTGAGGCATCCCGAAGTGCCTATCTATTCGTCTCTAACGGAGCCTTTTCAGGCCAAGTCTGGTAAGCATTGGGGCTAAAAGCCCCTCCCTTCAGGGATGGGGATGCTTACAGAAAAGCCTATACCTAACACTTTCTACACCCATTATAACACCGCCCTACAGCGAAACTATCTCAGTTTTTCAACAATCGCAAACGAATTTGTGACTTGTCCCTGATAAAAGGTTGGAGACATTCGCCCTGTTCTCTCCTCCCTGGCGCATTAAAATGCAATCCGTACACATCATATGGATCAACATTATGCCTTTACGACTCTGGTTATGGGTGCTCATCGTGGCGGTGGCGGTGGTTGGGTGTGAGGCGACTCCCTCGCAGCCTGCGGATTCACAGCCCAGCGCGGGTGTGGCACAGGTGGTGCGCCAGATGCCCGAAGATGTCGTCCAGGGCTTCATGCAAGCCTGGAATGCTAAAGACATCACCGCCATGTACAGCTATGTCAGCGCGGCCAGCCGCGCCGCTTATCCCTTCGATGTCTTTACACGCCGCTATCAGGTGGCGCAGGATGCGATGGGCTTTGCCAGCGTGTCCTACACGATTCATTCCATCAAAATACAGGGCCAGACGGCTGTCGTCAGCTACGATGCCACACTGCAATCGCCTGTGCTGAAAGAACTCAAAGACCCGAATCGCATCATGCGCCTGACCCAGGTGCGCGATGGCTGGCAAATCGCCTGGACGCCGATGGATATCCTCAATGGGTTAGCCTCGGAAGTGAGCGTGCAGGTGGTCACACGGCCCGCCGCACGCGGCAATATTTATGATCGCAACGGCGCGTTCGTGGTCGAAGAAGGCGGCACGATCATCTCTGTCTCGCTCATCCAACAGGATATGCGGAATACCGATGAGTGTATTGATCTGCTTGCTATCGTCCTGAAGCGCGAACGCATTGATCTGGTGCGCGTCTTTGCCGCCTATAATGCCGAATCGCTGTTCCATGTGGGCGAGATTGATACCGACACCTATACCCGCTGGCGGCGCGACCTGGAAGACAAATGCGGCACGGCAGATGAGAGCGCGGGCTACCGCAAAATCGAATCTTACTCAGGCCGCAGCTACACCGGGCATGGGTCAGCCGTGCATATCACGGGCTATATTGGGCATATCCCCAGTGATGATCTCGCGCAGTGGCTGGCAAAAGGCTATCAAGCCAGTGATATCGTCGGCATTGCGGGCATCGAAAAAGCCTATGAAGACGATCTGGCGGGCAAGCCGGAGCGCTTCGTCAAACTGGTTGAATCGGGCGGCGTGTCCATTCGTGAATTGGGCAGCACGATGGGCAAGCCGGGCATTCCCGTTCAGTTGACGATTGATATGCGGCTGCAAAATATCGTCGCGCAGGCCCTCATCGACGCCCATAATTATGCCGCGATCAGTTGGGCATCCAGGGCCAATGGCGCGGCGGCGGTGGTGATGAAGGTCGATACGGGCGAAATCCTGGCCCTCGCCAGCTATCCCTTCTTTGATCCGTCCTTGTTCAATCCCGAAAGCTCCTACCAGAACGCTCCCGATATCATCACGCAGCTCGTCAACGATCCGCGTAAGCCGCTGGCGAACAAGGCCATCCAGGAACAGTACACGCCCGGTTCGGTCTATAAAATCTTCACCGCCATCGCTGCCGACAACAACGGCATTTACCCGCCCGACAAAATCTTTAATTGTGAATTGACTTGGACAGGCACACAGTATGGCGATGAGGTGGCCGGGCGTCAGGATTGGCGCGTGGTGGATAAGATGCCGGCTGCCGGGCCGATCATTATGCCCCAGGCGCTGACCACCTCCTGCAACCCCTTCTTCTGGGAGATGGGAGGGCTGATGTATAAGCGGGACACCCGTATGCACATCAATGTGGTGAAGGAATTTGGCTTTGGCGCGACGACGGGCCTGGAGATTCTGGGCAGCGAGGCCAAAGGCAATCTGGCTGAACCCAAATCCGCCACCGAAGCCATCAACAACGCGATTGGACAGGGCAGCGTGCAGATCACGGCGGTGCAGTTGGCGACGGCGGTCACGGCAGTTGCCAATAAAGGCACGCTGTATCGGCCTTATATCGTCAAGCAGGTGGGCGGTATGGATGGCACGACGCTCAAAAAAGCCTATGAGCCTGTGGTGGTGAACCCGCTCAAGGATATCAAGCCCGAAGTCTTTGATGTCATTCATCAGGGCATGTGCAATGTCCCGATTGATAAAGAACTGGGAACATCATGGGTGGTATTCGATGGCAATACTGTGCGTCCGAGCTATACCTCATGCGGCAAAACGGGTACGGCGGAGACGGGCGATGCCAAAAGCGGGCGTCCGCCGAATGCGTGGTATGTGGCGTTTGCGCCTGCCGATAAGCCGGAGATTGTCGTGGTCGTCGTCGTCCCGACCTCGCGGGAAGGCTCTGAGGTGGCCGCGCCGATTGTGCGGCGCATTCTCGATGATTACTTCAATGCCAAAGAAGCGCCGTTCTTTAAATGGTGGACTGAAGAATATAATCCGGTGGCCGCGCCGGAAGGGGTGGGATGATATGGCTGACGCACTGATGCTGATTACGCGCTGCCCCTCCTGTGATGGGGCGGGCTGGTATGCCGACGAGGACACTGACGAAAGCCGTACCTGTGAGTGGTGCGGCGGTGTGGGCTATGTGTATCGGGATGCTGAGAGCATTGATCATCGCATTCCGCCCAGTGATTATGAGCGCCTCACACCGACGCTGGAGCGCCTGGAGATTGAGCGCCTGCGCGAGATGGGCTACAGCGGCGAGGCCAAAAAGCCCTGGGAGCAGGATGTTCGCAAGGGGACAGAAGGCGGCGTCAATCCGTATCGGGAATAGGTGTCTGTGGGGAGGGGATTTGTCCCCGCGAGGAGGATGACACACGTAGGGGCGCGATATATCGCGCTCTTGATTTTAAATAATACGTGACTGGTCATCGTGGCGGGGTAGTAGGGGCGACCCATGGGTCGCCCAACCCTTATCTTTAACCAAAGCGTCCGGCGATGTAATCGGCTGTTTCCATCGACTCCGGCGCGTTGAACAAATCCTCAGTTTTGGCATACTCGATCAGCACACCCCAGCGTTTTTCCTGCCCCACAACAGTTTCATCCTTGCGGATGCTGAAGAAACAGGTGTAATCACTGGCTCGCTGCGCCTGCTGCATGTTGTGCGTCACGATGACGATGGTGTAATCGCGCAGTTCTTCGCGCATCAACTGTTCAATGCGCTGGGTGGCAATCGGGTCAAGCGAGGCGCACGGCTCATCCATCAGGATGACATCCGGCTCAATCGCAATCGTGCGGGCGATGCAGAGACGTTGCTGCTGTCCACCGGACAGGGCGAAGCCTGATTTCTTCAGATCACTCTTCACTTCATCCCACAGGGCCGCGCCGCGCAGACTGCGCTCGACAATTTCATCCAGCTTGTTCTTCTGGGTGATACCGAGCAAACGTGGGCCATAGGCCACATTGTCATAAATGCTCTTGGGGAACGGATTGGGCTTCTGGAAGACCATGCCGATGCGCCGCCGCACTTCCACCGGATCAACATGCGGATCATACAGATTCTGACCCTGATAGTTGATCGTGCCTTCGACACGAGCGCCCGGAATCAGATCATTCATGCGATTGATCGAGCGCAGCACGGTGCTTTTGCCGCAGCCGGACGGCCCGATGAACGCCGTGATGTGTTTTTCTTTGATCGGAATGGTCACGTCGCTGACGGCCAGCTTAGACCCATAATAAACCGACATATGCTCGATGCTCAATGCAAGAGATGCCTGATCCGACATAACCTGCTCCTCATTTTTACGTTTGTCTGCTGTTAAATCAGTCACCATAAATCCTATGACCCAAGTCTGCGTGTATAGCGATTACGAAGCATAATTGCAAAACTGTTGAGGATCACCAGCACCACCATCAGGACGACGATGGCAGCGGCAGCGGTATTGCGGAACTCCTGCTGCGGCTTGGATGTCCACTGGAAAATCTGAATCGGCACGACGGTAAATTTGGAGAACGGGCCGTTGGGATCAATCGTGATGAAGGTCGAGGCTCCGACCACGATCAAGGGCGCGGTTTCGCCAATCGCCCGTGACAGCGACAGGATGATGCCCGTCAAAATGCCCGGCATGGCAGTAGGCAGCACCGTCCGCACAATCGTCTGGAGTTTAGTCGCGCCCAGGCCGTAGGACGCTTCTCGAATGGAGGGCGGCACAGCGCGAATGGCTTCCTGAGCGCTGATGATGATGACGGGCAAAATCACGAGGCCCAGTGTTAGCCCGGCGGACAGGATGGTACGGCCATCGGTATCTGTCACGCCAAAGATCGCCCCGCTGGTGATGGGCGCAAGCAGGCGCACAAACACCGTCAGCCCCAACATGCCATAGATGATCGAGGGGACGCCCGCGAGATTGCGAATATTCGTTTCGATCAGGCGGTTGAGCCAGTTGTCCGATGCGTACTCTTCCAGATAGAGGGCCGACCCAATCCCCAATGGAAAGGCGAACAGGCTGGTGATGGTGATGACCAGCAGTGTGCCGATCAAGGCCGTCCGCAGCCCGGCGCTGATGGCGTAGCTTGACACGGTATTCTGCAAGAATGTGGAATTTACCCATGAGCGGAACACCATCTCCGCATCAGGGTAATTCTCTTTGATCTGTGCGGCAATCGTGTCCCTCTGCGTGAGCGACTCGAAGAGCGGCCAGCTTTGCAGGATGGTCGGCTCAACAATCTGGCTCATCACGGCGTTGTACAGCCCGACCTGATCCATATTGTCGATGAGGATTTTGACCGCCTGATCATCGCTGATCTCGGACACCTTGAGATTCGCCACATCGGGTGTCAGAACAGACCCGTTCAGAACAGCACTCAGCGGCAGCTTGGAAAATTCTTCTTTGGAGACGCGGCTGAGGGTGTCGCGGATGAGCACGCGCAGCTTCTTGGGCGCTTCCTTCTGCAAAATGGCTGCGAGGCCCGCTTTGTCCAGCGTTTCCAGCGGTGTGTCGGAAAGGGTGGAAGGCGCTCTCTGGTAGCTGGTCGCTACATAGCCAAAGGCGTTGTTAATAATATTGAAGAACAGGGCAATCAATGTCAGGATGGCGACGAAATTACACAGATAAAAGACACGTCCCCACACACGCCCCACACGCTGACGTCTTTGAAGGTGCTGTTTGAAGGGGTCGACTTTAGGCAGAGGAGAGTCGGTCATTGGTAAGCCTCGCGGAAACGGCGTGTAATGGCGGTGCTGGCGAGATTCATAAACAGCGTGATGATGAACAGGGTCAGGCCGAGCGCGAAGAGGCTGTTGTAATCCATCGAGCCAAAGCTCAAATCGCCTGTGCTGATGCGGGCGATATGGCCCGTGATCGTCTCAGCCGCTTCAAACGGGTTGAGGGTCAAATTGGGGCCAGCGCCCGCAGCAAGGGCGACGACCATTGTTTCGCCGACAGCGCGTGAAACGCCCAACAGCACCGACGCGAGAATACCAGACAGTGCGGCAGGCACCAGCACTTTGGTCGTGGTCTCAAATCGCGTCGCACCCAGGCCGTAGGACGCTTCTCGCAGGGAACGCGGCACAGCGCGGAGAGCGTCTTCGCTGATCGTCGTAATGGTTGGGACGATCAAAATACCAATGACGATGCCCGCTGAGGCCATGTTATACACGCCGACGACATTTTCGCCAAAGATACCGCGCAAAATAGGCGTGACGAATGTCAGCGCAAAATAGCCGAACACAACCGTCGGCACACCTGCGAGAAGCTCTAGTGTCGGCTTCAAAATCTGGCGCACACGCGGCGAGGCATATTCACTGAGATAAATTGCTGTGCCAAGCCCAACGGGAATTGCAATCAGCATGGCAATGAAGCTGATGAGAAGCGTGGCATTGAGCAGCGGGAGAATACCAAATTGTGCAATCTGAGGCTGCCACGTCGGATTGGTGAAAAATTCCGTCAGCGTCACTTGCTTCGATTTGTGAACTTCTTTTTTGGCGTCATGGGCAAGCACAGGGCTGCCGTTATAGCCGCGCTCAACAACGAGATGATTACGATCCGTCACCGTCGTAATCAGCAGAAACTCGCCGTCGATCTCAAGAATCTGGCCGACGCCAAACGTAAAGCCCCCATCTGTCAGTTCAATCAATGGGCTGTCGGCAGAGATGGCAGTGACAAGCTGGCGTTCTGAGGCAAGGATGCCGGGTTTGCCAAAAAAGTTGAAGGCTTCTGTCCCTAGAGTCAGCACGATGCCAACCGTCGTAAAAATGGAGACAACGCCACATAAAAAGAGCAGGGTTTGAATAAATGTCTCAAAGGGACGGGGTTTACGTGCCAGCGAACTCGAAGTCAGAGGCTTGCGCTTGTCATCGCTGAGATGTGCTGCTTGAGCGGCCATGTATTTTTGCTCCGAGAGGGGGATTAACAGCACTGCGGGGGAGTCGCCTCCCCCGCAGTGTACTCATGATTGTGACGAAATTTACTTCGACGGTGCCATCATAGCGCTGTCGAGAGCCATCAGTTCCAGCTTCGCAGCAGCGGCCTTGTTCATCGGGGCGGGGAAGTAACCGATCTTGTCCGCGGTGGTGCCCAACTGATCGTTGACGTTGGTCAGGAAGTAGTTGAGGTAGGCTGCCACCTGGGGCTTCTCGGCCAGAACATTCGCCGAGGTGTACAGGTACAGCGGGCGGGAGAGCGGGTACTTGTTCGATTCGGCTGTTTCCAGTGACGGGGTGATGCTTTCGATGCTCACGGCACGCAGCTTGTCCTTGTTCTCGGACAGGTAAGCATAACCGAAGTAACCGACAGCATATTCGCTGCCTTCGACGCCTGCAACCAGGACGTTGTCATCTTCGCTCAACTGGATGCCAGCAGCGTTGAGGATTTTTTCCTTGTCTTTGGCGAAGATCACTTCGACGAAGTAATCGAACGTGCCGCTGTCGGTGCCAGGGCTGAACAACTGAATGGCTTCAGCGGGCCAGGCGGGGTTGACATCGGCCCAGGTCTTCGCCGTACCGGAGAAGACCGCGGCCAGTTGTTCCTTGGTCAGATTGTCGACGAAGGTGTTCTTGGTGCTCACCACGACGGCGAGGGCATCGATACCGACCTGGAGGCCCACCGGATCACGGCCATTCGCCACGCAAGCTTCGACTTCTTCCTTCTTGATCGGGCGGCTGGCGGTGGCGATGTCGGTTTCGGCGTTCTTGCAGAAGCGCTCGAAGCCTGCACCCGTACCCACGCTGTCAACTGTGATTGTGCCCGCGAAGCCTTCTTTGTTGAAGAGTTCGGCGACACGTTCCGCAATCGGATACACAGTGCTGCTGCCAGCGACGATGATGTTGTCGGAGACCGCCAGGGCATCAACAGCGGACAGGGTCAGATCGGGGATCAGAACCTGATCGATGACGTGGATGACGCCATTGCTGGCTTCGATATCAGCGGCTACGACGTTCGCGCCGTTGACGGTCACGGATTTGTCTTCGCCCAGAACAACGTTCAGTTCACTGCCCATAGGAGCTGCATCGAGGGCGGTCATTTCCATGCTGGGGGCCATCATGGTGGTCACATCGGACGACATCACTTTGCCACTCACGACGTGATAGGTGAGGATGCGGGTCAGCAGTTCCTTGTTTTCCGGCTTCAACAGATAATCCAGAACGGACTTAGGAAGAGCCGCAAATGCCTCATCGGTGGGCGCAAACACAGTGAAAGGCCCAGCCTTCGGGTCACTGAGCAAGGGTGTCAGACCAGCCGCATCAGCCGCTGCCAACAGTGTCTTGAAAGTGCCGGCGTCTGTTGCCACTTGTGCAATCGTCTTGTCCTGTGCGAAGACACCCGTGATGGAAACCATCAGTGCAAGTGCCAGTACCGCGATCATGCTGCGAACTTTCCACATAAAGCTGTGACTCCTGTAATGTGCAATTTCAAATTGGACTACGGGTTGGATCGTAGCAAGCCCAAATTAACTCGCTAGGAGGGTTTTTTTAAGGATAGACGCCGAAAGTTTTAAGCGTGCATTATGTGTGAGGGTTTTTGTGGGGAAATGAGAGAGAGATAAGCATATTACCTCTCTCATGATAACACGATTTACGACTTTTGTGCCGCGAGCCAGACCAGTCGTCCTAAATTCAAGGCACGGTCTGAGGCCGGGAAATAGCCGACATCGACAATCTCGTCATTGACATGGCTGAGATAGAACTGGATGAAGGACGCCACCTGCGGCTTGTCTTGGAAGATGGAGGGCGCACTGTAGATATAGAGCGGACGCGCCAGCGGGTACGTGCCGTTCTCTGCCGTGACCTCTGAGGGTGTGATGCCGTTGATGGCGACCACGCGCAGACGATCCGTGTGATGCAGGTAATAGGCATAGCCAAAATAGGTGATGGCCGATGGATCATCTTCGGCGCGGCGCACGAGGTTTTCGTCATCCTCTGACATGGTGGGTTGGGCGGCAAGAAGCGGCGCGGAGTCCTTTTTAAACACGACTTCGACGAAATAATCGAACGTGCCGCTGTCCGTGCCGGGACTGTAGAGATGAATCGGCTCGGCGGGCCAATTTTTGCGGATCTCCTGCCAGGTTTTTGCGCCGCTAAAGACCTTTGCCAGCTCCTCAAGCGTTAGATTATCAACAAACGTGTTTTCAATCGGAACGACGACTGTCAGTGCATCCGTGCCGACGCGGAATTCAATCGGTTCACGGCTGTTGCCCTGACACGCCGCCAATTCTTCCTTCTTGATGGCACGGCTGGCATTGGCAATATCGGTCTCAGCCGCCACGCAGAAGCGCTCTAGGCCCGCTCCTGTGCCGATGCTGTCCACCAGAAGGGTATCGCTGTAACCCTGCTCACTGAAGCGATCCGCCATGCGCTGCGTGAGCGGAAACACTGTCGAACTGCCGGCACTCACAATATCGCCGCTGACTTCCAGCGGATCAAGATTGGGCAGTTCAATCGGCGGGATCAGCACGCTGGCAATTTCATGCACGACGAGGCCATCCGTCGCCGCGTCCGCTTTTGTGATGAGGACGCCATCCACTGTCGGACTATCGCCTGCGTGAACAATCGTCAGCGAATCACCCTCCTGCGTTGTTAGCGGGCCATCCGTGAGCTTTGCCGCAGGCAGCGCCTCATTGACGATGTGATACTGTACAACACGAGTCAAAAGGGCCGTGTCCTGCTTCAAGAGATCGCGGACAGCGGCGGGCAGACTGTCAATCGCATCATTGGTCGGAGCAAAAAGGGTCGCGGGCTTATCAGTGGGCAGGGTGACATTCGTCGTCTGAATCCATTCGGCAAACTGCGAAAGATTCGGATCATTCGCCAGAATATCGGAGGATGTTTGGGCAATAGCGGAGAGGCATAGTAGCCCTCCACTCAGGATGACCAGTAACCAGCGTAACATTGTGGCTCCCAGGATATCGTAGGCCATATAGAATGTGCAGTTGTTTCCCATCACAATGATAGAGGCTTCCTGTTAATCATTGCCCCGCTAAAATTAAGACTGTATTAAGGGCATGGCCTTTATCGTGTGACTTGTACTGTGATGCGGTTCCAACAAACACAGCGTTGATAGGCGAAAGACCGTATCCCCCTACCGCTGCACGAACATTCGTGCTATCATGGACGGCATCTTGCCCTCAAGAGTCGCTTGCATCTCGTGACGACTATGCCACAATAGAGCGCGAGTGTCTTATGGGGGGAGGAACCGCCCTGACAACGAATATTCGGTATGTGGGAATTCTGGCGCATCCTGATCGCCCCCAAACTTTTCCTGTGGCCGAGCAAATTCGGCAGTCATTCGCTCAGCAGCAGATTGAGGCTGCCATCACCACTACACACACCGAGGCTGAGGTACAGGCTATCGTTGAGCGGGCCGATGTGGTGATTGCGATTGGTGGCGATGGGGCGATGCTGCGGGCGTCCCGCGCCTGTGCGCCGTTGGGCGTGCCGCTGCTCGGTCTGAACATGGGCAAACTCGGCTTTCTGACGGAGGTAGCGTCGATTGAGGTTTGGCCGACGTATCTGGCGCGGCTGATGAGTGGCGATTATTGGATCGAATATCGCATGATGCTCGATATTCAATGGGAGCGTGACGGTCAGATCATCGTGCGCGATGAAGCCCTGAATGATATTGTCATCAGTGGAGATCGTTTCGGGCATATGATTCAACTGGACACCTACATTGATGGCACATGGACGACAACTTACAATTCTGATGCGCTGATTATCGCCACCCCCACCGGATCAACGGCGTATGCGCTGGCTGTCGGCGGGCCAATTCTGCCACCGCAGGTGCAAAATATTCTGCTGGTTCCAGCAGCGGCACATCTGAGCATGGATCGGGCGATTGTGCTGTCAGAGGGATCGCAGGTGGATGTTCGCCTTGCCGCCAGCAATCGTCATGCGGTGGTGATCTCGCTGGATGGCCGTACCCTGGGGACGATGGAGATGGGCGATACGCTGCATATTTGCGCGAGTGATGATAAAAGCCGATTTATTCGGATGCGCGATACAAATTATTTTTATCGCTCTCTATTAGATCGCCTTGAGCCGCGTATGAGTCGGGTTCCTGGCAGTGGAGATGAGGCATGACACCCAATCTGACGCCCATTCATGAACTTCAAATGTGTGCCAAACATCCTGAGCGTGAGGCCACTCTCAGATGCATCCGCTGTGATCGCTTGATGTGTACCGATTGTATTGTCCGCACATCAGTCGGTTATGTGTGTAAGGAATGTTCACGGCGGGCTGAGGATAAATTTTTCGCGGCGGCCAATCAGGATTATGTGCTGCAAGCGGCGACCTGCTTTGTGGTGATGGCCGTCATCTGTGCGCTGTTCACGCAGGTTCCGTTTGTCTCCACGTTTCTCGGCGTGATTATCGGGCCAATTGCGGGTGGATTGGCCGGAGAAGCCGCCATGCGCCTCACAGGTCGGCGGCGCGGACGGTATACGGATGTCATTGGCACAGTCGGGGCGGGCCTGGGGGGATTGGCCGGGCATATGGGCGTGATCTTTGCCGAGTATCAGCAGGCTGTGAGCACAGTGGCCCCGGCGCTACGGTCTCAATATATAGGAATATTGGTGGATGAACTGGTTAAAAGCACAGTCCTGGATATCTGGTTCTTGATTTTCCTGGGCTGTGCTCTAGCAGGAACCTATGCTCGTTTGCGCGGGCGGATTTAATCGCGCCTCGCTCATCCGTGTCTTATAGGAAGATGTGATGATGTGGGTTGATCTACGCCTTAGCAGCATGAGGCGATTTTCTCAGGACGTGATGAAGCAGGGCGGCGGCAGATGCTAGAAGAACTGCGGATTGAAAACTTTGCCATTATTGATCGGCTCGAACTCACCTTCGACCAGGGTTTTAACGTGATTACGGGTGAGACTGGAGCAGGCAAATCCATCATTATTGATGCGATTGAACTGCTGCTCGGCAGCCGTGTTGACAGCGGCTTTGTGAGGGCAGGCGCTGAGAAGGCGGTTGTCGAGGGCGTGTTTGGCCTCACGGCACAAACACGCATGGCGGTTCTGCCGATTTTGATGCGCGAAGAACTGCTCGACGATGACACGCTCGATTTTCTCACGCTGATGCGCGAAGTGCGGCGCAATGGGCGCTCAAGCTCACGCATCAATGGTGTGACCGTGAGCGCCGATATCATGCGTGAAATCGGTGAAATCCTCATCGATATTCACGGCCAGAATGCGCACATGTCTCTCTTCAAGCCGCGTGCTCATATCGATCTGCTGGATCGCTATGCCGATTTGCTGGATGTGCGCGTGGCGTTGGGCAGCGTGGTGGAAACGCTCAACCATGTGCGGGCTGAGATCAAGAGCCTGATGCTGGATAAAGAAGAGCTTCAGCGCCGCGCCGAACGTCTGCGCTACGATGTCGATGAGATTGAGGCAGCGGCGCTCCAGGCGGGTGAAGAGACGGAGTTGATGGCCGAACGCAACCGCCTCGCCAATAGTGAGCAGTTGGCACGTATGGCGAGTGAGATTGCCGAACTGCTGAATGGCAGCGAACGCAGCGAGAATCTGGCGGCGGTGGATGCTCTGCTGCAAGTGGCGGTGCTCATGGGCAAGCTTGCCAGGATCGATCCTCAGCTCAACGATGATTATGCGCTGGCGGAAGAGGTCACGGTCAATGTGCAGGAACTCGCCGCCACGATGGGACGCTATGCGGATCGCATCGAATACAACCCGACGCGGTTGGATGCGCTGGAAGAGCGGCTTGAACTCATTAAAACGCTCAAGCGGCGCTACAAAACCGACTCGATTGAGGGCGTTCGGGCATTTGGGGCGCGGGCGGCTCAGGAGCTGTTAGGGCTGGAAAACAGCGAAGAACGGCTCATCGAACTCCGCGCCCAGGAAGAAAAACTGCTGCGCCACATCGGAGAGCTGGCGCTGCGCGTGCATCGCTCACGCGAAGCGGCGGGCAAGCAGTTGGGCCGCCGCATCGTGAAGGAACTGCAAGACCTGCGGATGGAGCGCACCCAGTTTGAGGTCGTGCTGCAAATGGTGGAAGACCCCAACGGCTGCTTCGTGGGGGACGCCCGCTACGCTTTCGACACAAACGGTGTGGATAAGGTCGAGTTCATGATGAGCGCCAATCCGGGTGAGCCGCTGCGCCCGTTGGCGCGTGTTGCCAGCGGCGGTGAAGCGGCGCGAATCATGCTGGCGCTCAAGCGCGTGCTGGCCGGGGCCGACGAAACGCCGACTCTGATCTTCGATGAAATTGATCAGGGTATCGGCGGGCGCATTGGCTCCGTCGTGGGCGAAAAGCTGTGGTCGCTGACGCAGGGGCATCAGGTCATGGTGGTGACGCACATGCCACAGTTGGCAGGCTTTGCAGATCGCCATTACCATGTGCAAAAATCGATCAAAGGCGAACGTACTGCGACCAATGTCCTCACGCTCGATGATGATCCGCAGCGCGTGCAGGAACTCGCGGCCATGCTCGGTGCAGAGGGGCAGGCGGGGTTACAGAGTGCGCGGGATATCCTCGACTCAGCCCGCCATCGCAAAGACGATTTACGCCATCCCAAACAAGAAAATCTCCTCTAGAACAAAAACTTAATGAAACGTAAAGGGTGTCGCAATATGACGACACCCTTTATTGACGTTCATCGATACAACCTCGTTTGAATCGTGTACGAATATGGCCTTCTTTATGGATTTTAACGAAAATATGTTCTAAAATAGGAATTCTAAAACCGTAGCGATGTGGAATACGTAATGCCTATGATTCGAGCAGTTCGGTGGCCGATCTCGTGGTGTGCTCAAATGATCCGTAAATATACATTGACCGCTGCTCTGGTCTGGATAAGCGCGTTTGTCATGGTGTTTTGTGCGCCCCAGGCGTTGAATACGCTTATGTCTGTGACAGGCTGGCGCTGGCCGCAGGCGGGTAGCATGGCGGCTAATGCCAATCTTGCGCCGCTCTTCACCAACGAGATTGATTATTGGAGCAGCGACCTGCTGCGCTGGGCGGCAAAGTATCATCTTGACCCGAACTTGCTTGCGACAGTCATGCAGATTGAGTCGTGTGGACATCCATCTGTGGTGAGCAATGCCGGAGCGCAGGGGTTATTCCAGGTCATGCCCTTTCATTTTTCCAGCGGGGAAGACATGATCGACCCGGATACGAATGCCTTTCGTGCGGCCAATTTTTTGAACGTCTGCTACACCTATTCCAAGCAGGATGTGGGCCTGACGCTGGCGTGCTATAACGGCGGCCCGTCGGTTGTGACTAAAAATATGCACACATGGCCTGCCGAAACACAGCGCTATTATGTGTGGGGCGTGGGGATTTATGCCGATGCGCGGGCGGGCCTCCATGACAGCGCAACTCTGAGTCGCTGGTTGGCTGCGGGTGGCAGCGGCTTGTGCCAGATGGCAGATACAACGTTGGGATTGAGATCGTAAGATTTCTGCGAGAACACGAGTCATCGTGAATATCCTACAAATCATCTGGGCGCGATATATCGCGCCCCTACGAACCTCGATTTATTTCTCTAACGTCCCTGTACGATCATCTCCATGCCATGTTTGGGGCGCAGCGTGATGAGCGGCTCCATCTCAACCTTATGATTCGGCGCATGGGCGAGACGGTGATGCTGCACAATCGTCGCCAGGATCAACTTGGCCTCCATCATGGCGAAGCTGCTGCCGATGCAGATGCGCGGCCCGCCGCCAAATGGGAAATAGGCATAACGTGGCAGCGCCTTCTCTGCTTCCGGTGTGAAGCGTTCCGGGTCAAAGCACTCAGGGTCAGGGAACCAGCGCGGATCACGCTGCGTCACATACGCGGACACGACGACTGACGCGCCGTAGGGAATCGTATAGCCGCCAATCTCGACATCAGCCCCCTTGATGATCTGGCGGCTCAGGCTCCACGCGGGCGGATACAGGCGCATCCCCTCTTTCACAACCTTCTCCGTATAGACCAGATTCTCCACATCGGCCAATGTCGCGGTACGATCTCCCAGAACGGCCTGGATTTCTTCATATAATCGGGCTTCGATCTCAGGATTTTGCGACAGCAGATACAGTGTCCAGGTGAGGGCGTTGGCGGTGGTCTCGTGGCCTGCCAGCACAATCGTCAAGGCTTCATCGTGAAGCTGCTGGTCGGACATGGCCGCTCCGTCCTCATCGCGGGCCTGCATGAGCATCGAGAGCAAATCGCCGTGATCGTCTCCGCTGGCTCGCCGCGCCTGAATCATCTGCATAATGATGGCATCAAGCGTCTCAATCGACCAGCGTTTGCGGCGGCGTGCAGGGGTTGGAATCCACGCGGGCAGTCTGACAAAACCGCGTGAAAAATGGGCGACGCTGTGCAGCATCACATCCAACGCTTCCGCCACCTGATCGCTGCTGCTGCTGGTATCGGTATCAAACAGCGTCTTGGCGACGATTCGCAGTGTGACATGCATCATCTCGTCCGAGAGATTGATGGTCTGGCCTGTGTGCCACGATTTGATCAAATCCTGCGTATACGTCACCATGATATCGGCGTAGGTGTTGACGCGCTTCATGTGGAAAGCGGGCTGTGCTAAGCGCCGCTGCCGCTTCCAGAATGCGCCATCGCTGATGAGCAGGCCATTGCCGAGGAATTCCGACAGGCCGCGCTTATAGATGCGGGCCTTCTGCAATTGATCCGCCTTGCCAAGCAAGACCTCATGAATCTGATCGGGATGATTGAACTGATACGCCGTGAACGGCCCGACGCGGAACATAGCAATATCGCCAAGTTCACGGGCATTCCGCATCAGATAGGCGAGGGGATCGCGCCGAAATTCATAGGCATTTCCGGCAATCCATCCCGGTGGGAGGGACGGCGGCTGCTTGAGAGGGGCTGCTGCGATGGGGGATGCCATAAGCTCTCCGCATGAAAATCAATTATGGATTCGATTATTTGTGATTGTAGCGTGCGAGATGGGCGATTTCCATGAGAAAAACGACAGCGTGTTGTGGAAATAGGAATTATTTGTTTGAACCTATTCAATTGTGAGGGTGATAAGATGAACGAGTGTATCAATTCAACCTGGTAGGACACTTCTTCGAGAGCCGTGAGATTCGGGCCTTCCTCGAAGAGGCGATTGAGCGCGATCCCATTTGCAGCAACTTAAGCAAATCACCCGTCGTCCGCCTCGCTTTTGTCCTGTCGTCAGGGGTTGAAAACCCCTGCCTTGCCTGTTGCGGGACTGAAAGTCCTGCTCAAACCATCTTTTTGGGCGTGTTTGGGCGGGGTTTTCAACCCCGCAACACGGGAGACAGACTTTCAGTCCCTGGCGCAAGCGATTTTGCCATGTCATGAGGCGGATGGGACGGTTATTGACATGACTCAAAATTCTTAACCTGACAGGTATGGGAGGCGATTGAACGCGATCCCTATCCAGAGGTTGAGGTGGCAAGGCGGCGCGGCTACATCTTTGCCCGTAAACCCTGATTTAAGACGCTTATATGAGGATATCAAACGATGAAATCACGCTCTGGGTTGCTGGGCCGTCTGCTGCTTGCGCCTATCGATGTGTACGCGATGATGACAATTCTTATTCTGCTGGCACAGATTGGCATTGGTGAGCGCTGGAGTCTGGTGGGCCTGTTCAACACCTTTGCCCAGATTTTCTGGCTGCCCGCGCTCTTTTTTATC
>DAOTUR010000293.1:0-14120 GCA_034436915.1 Anaerolineae bacterium | reverse complement strand
AGCGCGTCATCAAGCCCCACCTCATGCTTGGCTTTGGAGGCCGTCGAGGAGCCATCCTGCGAACGGCGCACCTGCGAACGGCGCATCTCACGTTCCACCTCGCGCTCCATCCATTCACGGCGCTGTTCTTCGCCGCCACCGTATTTGCTGCCGTAGGCAATCGCTACCCCCATGCCCCAGAAGAAGATCGGGAACATCGGCCAGAAGAAGCCGCCGCCGAACATAAACCACATCACGACGAGGCCCACATTGACGAAGACATAGGTAGCAATATGGCCGGCCAATTCCTGGCGGGCTTTCATGCGTTTTGCCACGCGCTGACGGATGATGGCTTCACTGGCATCATTCTCATCTTGCAGTTTCACGCCGCGTGATCGCATCTCGCTGTCGATGCCCTCTTCAATCATGGAAGCGAAATCCTGCACCCGCGATTTCATCTGTTCGCCCACCTGATCCCAGCGCACCTTGCGGAACTGTTCCGCCAGTTCGCCCAGGTTGAGCGAGCCTTCCACCTCGACACGGCGATTTTTCGGCTCCGAGGCAGGTGTCGGTTTGCGAATCGCGTCCGGTTCTGTCGGCGTGACGCCCAGTTGTGTCTCGTTCGGCCCTTTGAGCGAGGCCGTATTTTTGGGCTTTTCGGCGCTGTCAGTGGGCGGCACAGGCAGCGAGATCGTTGGCGAGGAGGTCTCGCGCTCGATAGTCTGGGGGGTATAAGGCGCGGGTTTACCGTTTGACGCCAGCACAGCGTTAAAATCCTGCATCAGCGTCCGCGCATTGGCATAGCGATCCGACGGGTCTTTCGCCATCGCCTTGAGCAAAATCGGGTCTAACTCCTTGGAGAGACGCGGATTACGCACACTGGGCAAGTCTGGTTTGGCGTGAATGTGCGAGTAGACAATCGCATAGGCGGCATCAGCATTGAACGGCACGCTGCCCGTAATCAATTCATAGAGAATCACGCCAAAGGCATAAATATCGGTGCGTGAATCCAGGTCTTTTGATCCCTGCGCCTGCTCCGGCGAGATGTAAAAGGGCGTGCCGAGCATCATATCGGCGCTCATGGTCGAAGCGCCCATCTGGGCGATGCGCGCCAGACCAAAATCGGTGATATAGGGGCGATCCTGCTGATCGAGCAGGACATTCGACGGTTTCATGTCGCGGTGGAGCACATCATGCGCGTGGGCATAATCGAGCGCATCGGCCAGCGGCGTGAGCAAACGGGCGGTGTCCTCTAAGGTCAGGCCATCTTTGAGCGCCCGGCGCTTGAGCGTGGGGCCTTCGACAAATTTCATCGCCAGATACGGCTGCCCCTCATGATCGCTGTAGTCGTAGACCGGAACAATATTGGGATGTTCCAGGCGGGCGACAATACGGGCTTCGCGTTCAAAGCGGGCCAGAAAAGAATCATCCTGCAAAAATGCTTGATGCATGACTTTAATTGCCACATAACGATCAAGGCGTTTGTGGTAGGCTTTATACACCGTCGCCATGCCGCCCTGCCCCAACGGGCTGATAATTTCATATGGGCCTACGGTTTCGCCGATTTGCAGCGTCATGCCTGTCTCGCTTTCCTTCTGAATATCCCTATTGTATCGCAAACCCCCGCGCATGATCTATGATAATCCTCGGCAGCACAGCCAATCCCTCCCCGAAAAGAGGGGCAAAGCGTTCCATTCGAGGGAAATGATGTGCTGAGAAGTGCCGTATGTCGTTTCATCTATCATGATGCTGATGTGTAATACGCAAAGTGAGGCGTTTGGGTGGCAATCCTGGAATGCATTCCTAATTTCTCCGAAGGCCGCGATCCGATCATCCTGGAAGCGCTGCGCCAGAGCATCATCCAGGCGGGCGATGTCGCTCTGCTGCATCATGCCGCTGACCCCGATCATCACCGCGCTGTCTATACCTTTGCGGGCGAAGCGTCGGCGGTGTGCGAGGCCGCCTATCGCGCTGTCGGCACAGCCGCACAGTACATCGATCTCACGCGGCACAGGGGCGTTCATCCGCGCATGGGCGCAACCGATGTGCTCCCGCTCGTCCCGCTCAAGGATATCTCACTGACCGAGTGCGCCGATTATGCCCGCGCCCTGGGCGAGCGCATTGGGCGGGATTTGGCGCTGCCCGTGTATTTGTATGAGGCGGCGGCCTCGCGGCCTGAGCGCGTCAATCTGGCCGATGTGCGGCGCGGCGGCTATGAACTCCTGCGTGAGAACATCAGCCTGCCGCAGCGCCAACCCGACTTTGGCCCCGCGCACGTTGGGCCTGCCGGGGCGTGTATTGTCGGCGCACGCGATTTGCTCATCGCCTTCAATGTGTTTTTGCAGACGAGCGACGTCAGCATTGCCCAGGCGATTGCGCGGCGGCTGCGCGGCGCGAACGGCGGCTATACAGGCGTCAAGGCGCTGGGGCTGCTGGTCGAGGGCAAAGCTCAGGTATCAATGAATATCACGCAGGTATGGGCGGTGTCGCTGGCACAGATTGTGGCTGATATTCAGCAGCAGGCGCAAGCCGCCCATACGGAGATTGACCACAGCGAACTCATCGGCCTCATGCCCTGGCGCACGCTCACCCACGCGATGCACGAAGATGCCCTGATCGACGCCGCACACGGGCTGCATCTGGGCGATTTTACGCTGCGCCGTGTGCTGGAGATCGCCTTGCACGAGGCGGGTTCTGACGTGGGCCTATTGGGGCCGTGAGATGATAATGACAGACACGCACGATGGTTCGTTTGGACACGGCAGGCCGTGTCCAAACGTGTGGATATTGGTTTTCACGCCCGCCCGACACGTATATCCATCAGAGGAGTTAAACACGGTATAATAAAGGAGCTTAAGCGAACGTAATAATATATAAAGGATTCTCAAATGACTGCAACCATCCTCGTGGTGGATGATAACGAAATGAATCGGGATATGCTGTCACGCCGCCTCAAACGACAGAATTATGAGGTGGTGATGGCCGAAGATGGCGAAATGGCCCTCGAAATGCTGCAAACGCACACGGTTGATCTGGTGCTGCTCGATATCATGATGCCCAAACTCAGCGGTTATGATGTGCTGGAACAGATCAAGAAGAATCCCCGCACGCAGCATCTGCCCGTCATCATGATCTCAGCGGTGGATGACCTTGACAGCGTGGTCAAATGCGTGGAGATGGGCGCGGAAGATTACCTGTTTAAGCCCTTCAATCCGGTGCTGCTCAAAGCCCGCGTGAGTGCCAGCCTGGACAAATCCCAGTGGCGGCGCAGCGGCGGGCTGGAGGCGGCTGAGGTGGCGAAGCGTGTGCAGGCGGCGCAGACCGCGCTTCAGCAGGTGCAGGCCGCCCCGCTTGCGGAGGATATGCAGCAGCATCTCGCTCAGGCCCTTGAGCAGTTGGCGCAGTTGGCAGCCCTGGCGCAGCCTCGCTAATCTCCTTGACCCTGATGTGCGGCCCAAGAAAAATGGAAATCGTTTTTTTGATGCTGTTTGTCGTTTGTTATGCAAGAAATCGTTATAATCAACATGACATCATAAGACACTGAGTTGAGGGCATCATGGATGCGTCGGCCTTGCAGGAAAATATTAACAATCTGTGGATTCTCATCAGCGCCGCCCTCGTCTTCCTGATGCAGGCCGGGTTTTTATGCCTGGAGACGGGCCTCACCCGCACCAAAAACAACATCAATGTCGCGCTCAAAACAATGGCCGATTTTGGCCTCACGTCCATCATCTTCTGGGTGTGCGGTTTCGCGCTCATGTTTGGCCTCACGCGCAGCGGCGTGATTGGCACAAACAGTTTCTTCCTCGATTTTACGGGGGGCAATGGGCGTCAAATCGTCTTCCTGATCTTTCAACTAATGTTTTGTGTGACTGCCATTAACATTGTGTCCGGCGCAGTGGCGGAACGGATGCGCTTCAACAGCTTTTTGCTGGTCGTGATCATCGTCACGGCAGTGGTCTATCCGATTTTTGGACATTGGGCCTGGAATGGCAGCGTGGATGGCACATTCACGGGCTGGCTCGGCGCGATGGGCTTCCGCGATTTTGCCGGCTCGACAGTTGTCCACAGCGTCGGCGGATGGGTGTCGCTGGCGCTGCTGCTCATCATTGGGCGGCGCACAGGCCGCTTTAATGCCGATGGCTCGGTCAATCCCATCGCAGGCTCGAATGTCCCGCTCGCCACATTGGGCGTGATGCTGCTGTGGATCGGCTGGATTGGCTTTAACGGCGGCAGCGCTCTGGCGATGGGCAGTCAGGTCATGCCGATTGTGATTCACACGCTCATGGCGGGCGGCGCGGGCTTCGCCGTAGCAATGATCGCCAGCAGGATGATGACGGGCCACATTGATGTCAACGACGTGATGAACGGCACGCTGGCGGGCCTCGTGGCCGTAACCGCCGGAGCCAATGCTTACGGTACGGCGGAGTCGGTCATTGTGGGCGGCCTGGGGGCGCTGGCGATGCTGGCGCTGGATCGTCTGCTGCTGCGCCTTCGCATTGATGATGCTGTGGGCGCAATTCCGGTGCATCTGGGCGCGGGCCTCGTTGGAACGCTGGCGGTGGGCGTCTTTGGGCGGCCCGAACTGCTCAATTTTGCGCCAGACACCTTCAATCGTGGGCAGTTCATCGGCGTGCAGATTATGGGCATGGTGGTATGTGCCATCTGGACATTTGGCATTGTGTATGTCGTCTTCCGCATTGTCAACCGCATCTGGCCGCTGCGCGTCACCCTCGAAAATGAACAGCTTGGCTTGAATTTCTCTGAGCATCGCGCCCGCAATGACCTGTTTGAATTGTTTGAGGTGATGGATGAGCAGTCGCAGACGGGCGATTTCAGCCTGCGTGCGCCGGTGGAGCCATTTACGCAGGTGGGACAGATCGCCAGTCGTTATAACCATGTCATGACCGCCCTGCAAGACGCCCGCGCCCGCGCCGATGTCATCGTCAAATCGGCGCGAGATGCCATCATCACCTTCAGCGATGATATGATGAATATCGAGACGCTCAACCCCGCCGCACAAACCCTGTTTGGCTACGCAGGTGAGGGTCTTGTGGGTCAATCCATCACCACCGTAATTCTGCCCTGGAGCGTGATGGCGCGGCAAGGACCGCAGTTGGCAGCGCAGGATTTTCGCGGTGTTCTGCACGAGATGATGGAGAGCGGGCAGTATAAGGAACTGGTCGGACAGCACGCCGACGGCACGCCCTTCCCGATGGAGGTGTTCATCTCTCAGGCGATGCTGAGTGAAGACAAGACTGTCTATACAGGCACATTCCGCGATATCCGCCAGCGAAAATATTTTGAGATGCAGCTTCAGCGCAGCGAGGAGTATTTTCGCCGCCTGATTGAAAACGGCTCTGACCTCATCATCATCGTCGATGCTGAAGGCATGATCCGCTATGCCAGCCCCTCCGCCAAACGCATCCTCGGTTATGATCCCAAGTCCATGCAGGATCAGCATTTGAGCGTCCTGATGCCCGACCAGCAGAAAGACCTCTTCACGGCGCAGATTGACACCCTCAAGAAAGCCTCGCCCAGGCAGCAACCGACCTTCGATCTTCATCTGCGCCACAGCGATAATACATGGCATGAGCTTCAGGTCGTGGGCACAAATGCCTTGAACGATCCCGCCATCGAGGGGATTGTGCTGAATGGGCGCGATGTGACGCAGCAAAAGGCCGCCGAATCGGCCCGCCGCCGCAGTGAAGACAAAACCTCGACCATCATCGACAATATCAAAGAAGGCTATTACGAGGTCGATCTCGCGGGCAATATCACCGCCTTCAATGAAGCGATGGCCTACCTGCTTGGCCTGCCGCATGAAAAGATCATGGGCTTGAACAACCGTGAGTTTATGACGCCAGACAGCGCCAAACGGGTGTTTGAGTATTTCAATCATATCTATCAAGGGCAGAATCCGACGGATATTGAGGGTCTGACGCTGGAGTTCACGAATGGGCGCGGCGAGACGCGCAGCATCGAAATGTCCGTGACGCTGATCCAGAATGAGACCAGCACACCGATTGGCTTTCGCGGGCTGGTGCGCGATGTGAGCGAACGGCGGCGGGCTGAGAATGCGCTGCGGCGGCAAAATCACATCCTGGGGACACTGCATGAAATTGCCCTCACGCTGATGGAGCGCATGGATGCCGAAGAACTGCTGTCGGATATCGTCCATCGCGCCTGCCAACTGTCGGATATCCCGAATGGCTATATCTATCTGGTGGACAAGGTTGAGCCGCTGGTGCGAATGGAAATCGGGGTCGGCAAATTTGCCGATTTCGTCGGCGCAACGATGGCATCCAATGAAGGCTTATGCGGCAAAGTGTGGGACTCAGGCGAGATCATGATTGTCGAAGATTATGACACCTGGGACGGACGGACAAACTCCGGCTCAGGCTCGCTTGTGATGCACGCCACAATCGGGCTGCCGCTGAAACACGGCAAGGATGTGGTGGGCGTCCTGGGCCTGTCGCATCATGACTCGAACAAGCACATCACCGACGATGATGTGCAGGCCCTCAAGCTGTTTGCAGAGCTGGCCGCCATCTCGCTCGACAATTCCCAACTCTATGCCGCCACCCAGGAAGAAATCACTGAGCGGTTGCGGGCGCAGAATGCCCTGCTGATCAACGAGGCCAACCTCTCCGCCGTGATCGAAAACACATCAGATTTCATCTGGTCAGTCGATCACAATTACAACGTCGTCATCCATAACACGGCGTCCAGCCTGGGTTTTGCCGGACTCTATAACACAGTCCTGTCGCAGGATTCGGCGGTGCTCGATCTGCTGCCGATAGACCAGCGCGACGACTGGCAAGATCGCTTTGACCGCGTGATGAAGGGCGAAATCATGGTGGTTGAGGAGCAGCACATCATCAATGGTGAAGTGATTGATATGGAAATCTCCTACAATCCCATCATCGGCGGCAGCGGCGCGGTGACAGGCGTGGTGTGCAGCGCCCGCGATATCACCTTCCGCAAGCAGACCGAGCGCCAACTGCAAGCGGCCAAAGAAGCCGCCGAATCCGCCAATCGTGCTAAGAGCGCCTTCCTCGCCAATATGAGCCATGAACTGCGGACGCCGCTCAATGCCATCATCGGCTACAGTGAAATGCTGGAAGAAGAGGCCGAAGACCTGGGCTATGAAGACCTCGCGCCCGATTTGAAGAAAATTCAGGGCGCAGGCAACCATCTGCTCGATCTGATCAACAACATTCTCGATCTCTCTAAGATCGAAGCCGGACGTATGGAGCTGTATCTGGAGACCTTTGAGGTCGCCAAGATGATTGATGAGGTGAAATTTACCGTCGCTCCCCTGGTTGACAAGAACCAGAATCAGTTCGTGATTGAAATGGGGGATGTGGGCACGATGCGGGCTGACCTGACCAAAGTGCGCCAGACGCTGTTCAATCTGTTGAGCAATGCCGCCAAATTCACCGAAAACGGCACGATTACGCTGGCGGTTGAGCGGCGGGCGGATCGTGAAGAGAGCGAATGGCTGTATTTCAGCGTGCGCGATACGGGCATCGGCATGACCGCGCAGCAAATGCAGGAGGTCTTCAAAGAATTTCAGCAGGCCGACGCCTCAACCACGCGCAAATATGGCGGGACGGGCCTGGGCCTGACGATCAGCCGCCGCTTCTGCCAGATGATGGGTGGCGATGTCATCGTTGAATCGGATTATGGCAAAGGCACGACCTTCACCGTCGTGCTGCCGGTAGCGGTGAAAGAAGAAAAAGACAAAACCCCTGACACAACGGGCGTCGTAAAATCCGTCCGCTCCTCGCAGGAGATCAAGTCGGTCAAGGCGGGCAGCACTGTCCTGGTCATCGATGATGATGCCAGCGTGCGCGACTTACTGCATCGCACGCTGACGAAAGAGGGCTTTCACGTTCTCATGGCGGCCAGCGGCGCGGAGGGACTGCTCATGGCCCGCGCCAGTCGGCCTGATGCGATTACGCTGGATGTGATGATGAGCGGCATGGATGGCTGGTCAGTTCTCAGCAGCTTGAAGAACGATGCTGAACTATCGCATATTCCGGTCATCATGCTCACGATGGTCGATGATCGTAATCACGGCTTTGCCCTGGGCGCGAGCGATTACATGACCAAGCCGATTGATCGTAAACGGCTGACCGAACTCCTCCAGCAGTACCGCCGCAACAAGGGCGATACCGACACCCTCAATCCCGGCATCATCCTGATCGTGGAAGACGATGACGACACCCGCGAGATGCTGGATCGCACGCTGGATCGCATCGGTTGGACAACGCGCAGCGCCGCTAATGGCCGCGCCGCGCTGGATGTCCTGGAAGAATTGGAAGATCAGGGGGAGATTCCCACGCTCATTCTGCTAGACTTGATGATGCCGGAGATGGACGGTTTCCAGTTTGTGGCGGCACTCCAGACGATTTCGGCGTGGCGGCGCATCCCAATAGTCGTCGTCACCGCCAAAGATTTAAATGCCGAGGAACGCGCTCAACTCAACGGCTATGTCAAGCACGTCATTGAAAAGCAAGCCTTTACCCGTGACCAACTTCTCGAAGAAGTGCGTCAGCTCGTCATTGCGCGAGTCAATGAAAAGCAGCAAGGAGAGACCCGACCTGATGCCTAAGATTTTGCTGGTCGAAGATAACGAAATGAACCTGGATATGCTGTCACGGCGTTTAGAGCGCCGCAGCTTTGAGATTTTGATTGCGATGGATGGGGCGCAGGGGGTTGAACTTGCCCGAAACCATCATCCCGATCTCATCCTCATGGATATGAGCCTGCCGATTATGGATGGATGGGAAGCGACTCGCCGCATCAAAGCCGACACTACTGTGTCGCATATCCCGATCATTGCCCTCACCGCTCATGCGATTGCCGGGGATCGTGAACGCTGTCTGGCGGCAGGCTGTGATGAGTATGAGAGCAAGCCGATTAAATTTCCGCGCTTGCTGGCGAAAATTGAACACATGCTGGGCATTGAGAGCAGTGGCGATGCAGAATAAGAGGCCATGCAGCCCTCTCCCACCGACCTCCTGGCCTGGAAGTAAGGATTTGTCATATGGCAGCGCCCGACGTGCCGCAAATTGGTAAACGCTATATCCTCCATGAATCGCTTGGAAAAGGCGGCATGGGTGAGGTCTTTCGGGCGACGGATCGCTTAAGCGGACGGGAAGTCGCCCTCAAGCGCGTTCTGACCGAGGGAATGCATCTTTCGCTCGATAATACGATTGATTTTGTCGATTTTAAACTGGCGCTGGCGCGTGAGTTCAAGGTGTCGTCATCGCTGCGTCACCCGCATATCATCGCCGTTCTGGATTATGGCTTTGATCAGGAGCAGCAGCCGTTTTTCACAATGGAGCTGCTGCGTCATCCGCTGACGCTAATGGAGGCGAGCCGCCCGCTCGCACAGAGCGAGCGCCTCAATCTGCTCATGCAGGTGTTAGGGGCGCTGGCCTATCTGCATCGGCGCGGCATCGTCCACCGTGACCTGAAACCCGCCAATGTGATGGTGGAAGAAGGCCGCGTCAGGGTGCTGGATTTTGGCCTGTCCGTCGTGCGCGATCATACGGGCCACGATGAGGGCGCTGGCGCGACGACGGCGGGGACGCTGGCGTATATGGCTCCGGAAATTCTGCTCGCCGAAGCGCCCGGCCCTGCGGCGGATCTCTACGCGGTTGGCATGATGGGCTATGAGATGCTGGCGGGCGAACATCCCTTTCATGGACATGACGTGACCGCGCTCATCAACGATATCCTCTACATCACGCCGAATATTGATGACCTCGATATTGAAGCAGACGTGGGCCAGATTTTGCATCGCCTGCTTGAGAAAGACCCACATCAGCGCTATGACACTGCCGAGGCCGTGCTTGAAGATTTGCAGCACGCGCTCAAAATGGACGAACTGCCAACGGCGCTGCTGGCCCGTGACAGCTTTTTGCAGGCCGCCGCGCTCGTCGGGCGCACAGACGAGATTGCCCAACTCACTCAGGCGCTTGAACGTGCCCGCACCCGACAGGGCAATGCCTGGCTGATTATGGGCGAGAACGGCGTCGGCAAGAGCCGCCTGATGGATGAGATGCGGCGCAGTGCGATGGTGCGCGGCGTCACCGTCATGCGCGGACAGGCGGTGCGGGTGGGCAGCCGCCCCTACAATATCTGGCTGGATGTGCTGCGCTGGCTGCCACTCCTCAGCGATGACATGACGACAGATGATATCGCCCTGCTCAAAGTGCTGGTCGAGGGTGTCGATACCTTATTACAGCGCGATACGAGTGCCATTGCGCCCGCTGTGCTAACGCCCAATGCCCTCAAAGCCGCCCTCAAACAGCTTCTCGTGCGCGTGTTCAGTCAGGCCCGCGAGTCGCTCTTCATCACGCTGGAAGACCTCCAGTGGGCCGGCAGCGAGAGCCTTGCCCTGCTGCATGATATCCTCAGCGAGATTGGCCCGCTGCCGCTGCTCATCGTGGGCAGCGTCCGCAGCGATGAAGCGCCCGATTTTGCAACCCAATTCCCTGACATGCACCTGCTGGCGCTGCGCCGCCTGACAGAGGCCAACATTGCTGACCTCAGCGCCGCCATGCTCGGTGAAGGCGGACGTGCGCCGGATGTGGTGGAACTGCTCCAGCGCGAGAGTGAAGGCAACGTCTATTTCATGGTGGAGGTAGTGCGGGCGCTGGTCGAGACGGTGGGCAATCTTGAGCAAATTGGCCGTATGACGCTGCCACAGCGCGTCTTCGCGGGCGGGATGCGGGCTGTGCTGACGCGCCGCCTGGAAAATATTGATGCCGACAGCCTGCGTCTGCTGCAACGGGCTGCGCTGATGGGCCGTGAACTCAAATTAGCGCCGCTGCGGGCCATTGCGGACAAGATGGATCTGGATCAATGGCTGACGGTGTGTGCCAGCGCGGCCATCCTTGAGGTGGAGGGCGAACGCTGGCGCTTTGCCCATGACAAGCTGCGTGAGGCGCTGCTTGATCTGCTGACGCCGCCGCAGCAGGTGCAGGCTCACAGCGAAATTTTGCAGGCGCTGGAACGCTTTTACGGTACAAAGTCCCCGCGTTATGCGTCGGCGCTGGCGCATCATGCCAATCTTGCAGGCGATATTCCGCGCGAGAGCCTGTATGTGCGTCTCGCTGGAGAGCAGGCCCTCAATGGCGGCGCGTATCAGGAAGCGCTGCGCTTCTTTGCACGGCATGTGAAGCTGATCCCATCAATGGGCCTGAGCGAGGACAACGCCAAACGCGAGACGATGCTCATGAACGGCTGTATGGCCGACGCTCATGCGGGCCTGGGTCATTATGATGACGCCCACGCGCTCTATCTGGCGAGCCTGCACCGCGCTGAAGACCTGAATGATGCGCCTGCGATTGCCCGCTATCAGGGGCAGTTGGGCGATATTTCGTTCGTGCAGGGCCATCTGGACGAAGCGACCCGCCGCTATGATCGTGCTCTGGCGCTGTATCGCAGCGAGAAAAACGATGCCGGGGTTGCCGAGATGTTGAGCGGCCTGGGGCGCGTAGCCGATGAGCGCGGCGATGATGCCTCAGCGCGGAAGCTGTATCAGGAGAGCCTGTCGGTGGCACGGGCAGCGGGCCTGGAATGGGGCATGGCCGGATCAGTGCGGCAAACAGCGCTGGCTCCCGCACAGACGCGCACCGATGAGTATCGTCAGGCCCGCGTCCGCCACCTGGAAACCCTCGAAATATTTACGCTGGCGAATGACAAGCGCGGTATGGCGACGACGCTCACACAGTTGGGCATGGCCGCCCACAACGCGCATCACTATGAGGAGGCGCGTGATGCCTTAGAACGGGCGGCGTCCCTGTGGCAGGAGTTCCATGCCAATGAAGAGCTGGCGATTGTGCTGGAACATGCAGGCCGTGTCGCGCTGGCCCTGGGCGAGATTGACGAGGCGCGGACGTTCTATCAACAGGGACTGCGGGCCGTGCAGGATCAGCCGGCTCTGGCGCTGCCACTGTTTTTAGCGCTGGCCGAGTGGCATCTGGTGCAGAATCACGCGGTGCAAGCCATGAGTCTGCTCGCCTTCCTGATGCAATCATCGCAGACGCCCGATGCGCTGCAAGACACGGCGGAAACGCTGCTGCTGCGCCTGGAAAGCCGCCTCACCCCCGCCGAATCCGAGCAGGGATGGGCGGCGGGCAAAACCGCCACGCTGGAGATGTTGTTGAAGCAGTGGCTGTGAGGCGATACTCAGACCTCATGGTATTACCTCACCTATCCGCGAGAAAAATGCCCTTGTAGGGACACGACATGTCGTGTCCTGTGATGTGAAGGATATTTGGTATCAGGGCGCGATTTAAACCTACGGTGGCTTCGCTCGCGCCCCTACAAAGGTGCCGTGACCTATTGCGAATCTATCCTATGATACAAAAATCGTGACCGCGTACACCCATCAGCGCTGCCCCCATTCTTTACGTGTTTCTCTCCCTCATTCCCTTTATGATGAAAGAAGATCAAATCAAGGAGAGAGCTATGAAGCGTTTTTCATCCATCATGGGTATAGTCTTGATGCTGTGCGCGATGTGCGGCGTGGCACGGATGCAGGGGGCCAGTTTGCTCTACTACGTCTCTGTGACAGGCAGCGATTCAAACGATGGCTTATCAGAAGCTACCGCCTTTCGGACTGTAGATTACGTCTGGAACAGCATCCCCCAAGGCGAAGAGCTGACACAGGGCTACACCATTACTATTCTTCCAGGCACATACACCGCCGCCGATCTGCCCAATTACTGGGAATCGCGCTATGGCACAGATGCCTTCCCAATTCATTTTATGGCACAGGGCGGGCTAAACACGGTGTATCTTCCGTCGATCAATCTTTACGGTTCACGCTATATCACCTTTGAAAATCTGAATATTGAACTCACAGAAGGCGATCCCTTTCACTGCGAAAAGTGCGATCATGTCACGCTGACCGGCAATGTCTTCAAGGGGGCGAATCCTGACACCTACGCCACACAGGAGACCGTAAAGTTCAATCAATCGCAGTATATTGAACTCACTGGAAATGATATCTCCGGCGCGTGGGACAATGCGATTGATTTTGTGAGCGTGCAGTACAGCCATATTCTGGGCAACAAAATCCACAATGCAGGCGATTGGTGCGCGTATACCAAAGGTGGATCAGCCTATATCAGAGTTGAGAACAACAACTTCTATGACTGCGGCACAGGCGGCTATACGGCCGGCCAGGGGACAGGCTTTCAGTTCATGACACCGCCCTGGACACAGTATGAGGCCTATGCCATCCAATTTACACAGAATGTCGTCCATGACACACAGGGCGCAGGCGTCGGCATTCAGGGCGGCTACGATATCGTGATTGAGGGCAACATCTTCTACAAGGTGGGCGAACGCAGCCATGTGATCGAAGTGGGCTATGGACTGCGGACATGCGATGGAGAGGCAGGCGATGAAGGCCGCGAACGCTGTGTGCAGTATCGGGATGCGGGCGGCTGGGGCAATGACGTGGTGGATGATGGCACGCTGTCGGTACGGATTCCGAACAAAAATGTCTACATTATTGGCAACATTGTCGATAACCCGGCTCCCTATCACTCCGGCTACCAGCAGTTCTCGATCTTTGAGCCATATGAAGGTGTGTCGCAAGAGGCGTCAAATTTAGGGCGCGTTGTAGCCGATGAAAATTTGCACATCAGCGACAATATCATCTGGAATGGGGATGCCACCATGCCGCTGGGCATTGAAGCAGGCGATTTTACGGCGGGCTGCCAGAGCGACAATCCGACGTGTAACATGACACAAATTCTGGCGGACAATCTCATCAATACCCTGGAGCCGCAGTTCAAGAACGCGGCACACGGCGATTTTAGCCTTGTGAATGCGGCTGAGATTCATGCGGTTTTTAGCAGTGAACTGCCTGTGCTGCCCGCCTGGGATGTCGCTGTGCCCGCGCCTGATCTCGACTATTTTCCCTATTATGTAGGGCCGTAACGCCAATTCTGAGCAAACGCTTACGCACATTGCGAGGCGCATGAACTATCATGCGCCTACACCGAACAAGACAAAGGATAATTCCCCATGCGTCGTGTTTCCCGCATCCTCAGCCTGATTGTCATCCTGGCCTGTGCGCTGACTGTGTTTGCACAGGACAGTTTGTT